>DFIB01000117.1 GCA_002371375.1 Mageeibacillus sp. UBA3708
CCGGTGAGGCAGGCGGTATCACGCAGCACATCGGTGCTTACACCGTAAGAACAAAAGGAAGACAGATCACGTTCCTTGATACGCCCGGTCACGAAGCTTTCACGACGATGCGTGCAAGAGGTGCACAGTTCACCGATATCGCGATACTCGTTGTAGCGGCAGATGACGGCGTTATGCCTCAGACTGTTGAGGCCATCAACCATGCGAAAGCAGCAGGAACGGAGATTATCGTTGCCATTAACAAGATGGATAAGCCTGGTGCTAATCCCGATAAGGTTAAGCAGGAGCTGTCCAACTATGAGCTCATCCCCGAGGAGTGGGGCGGCTCGACGATCATGGTTCCCATCTCCGCCAAGCAGGGTACGGGTATCGATGATCTTCTCGATATGGTCCTGCTCACTGCAGACGTCATGGAGCTCAAGGCTGATCCCACGAGGCAGGCAAAGGGTGCCGTCATCGAGGCACAGCTCGATAAGAACAGAGGTCCTGTAGCTACTATCCTCGTTCAGAGAGGTACATTGAGGCAGGGCGATTCCGTCGTATGCGGCGCCATGATCGGTAATGTCAGAGCCATGTATGATGATAAGGGCAACGCCATCAAGAAGGCAGGACCTTCGATTCCTGTTGAGGTCTTAGGTCTTCCTGAAGTACCTGAGGCAGGTGAGACCCTCTATGCCGTAACAGATGACAAGATGGCAAGATCCCTCGTTGAGAAGCGTAAGATCAAGCAGAGAGAAGAGCACATCAGGAAGAGTTCCAAGATGAGCCTCGACACACTCGCAGCTCAGATGGCTGCAGGCGATGTAAAGGATCTTAACCTCATCATCAAAGCAGACGTTCAGGGTTCTGTTGAGGCCGTTAAGCAGTCGATGGAGAAGCTGTCAAATGATGAAGTCAAGATCAAGGTCATCCACGATGCAGTCGGTGCCATCAACGAGTCTGATATATCTCTTGCAGATATCTCCAATGCGATCATCATCGGATTTAACGTCAGACCTAACCAGATGATCCTGGATAAGGCTAAGGAAGCGAATGTCGATATAAGACTCTACAGCGTAATCTATAACGCTATCGAAGACGTTGAGAACGCAATGAAAGGCATGCTCGCACCTACAGAGGTCGAGGTCGTATTGGGCCACGTCGAAGTCCGCGAACTGTTCAAAGTATCAGGTGTCGGCACCATCGGAGGCTGTTATGTGCTCGACGGCAAGATCGTCCGCAACTGCGGCGTCCGCGTTGTCAGAGATGATGTGGTCGTATATACCGGTCACCTTGGCTCTCTCCAGAGAATGAAGGATGCAGTCAAGGAAGTTAATGCCGGATTCGAGTGCGGTCTGTCCATCGAGAGATTCAACGATATCAAGATCGGTGATGTAATCGAGTCATTTGAGATCCAAGAGGTAGCAAGAACATGAGACGCAATAGGGCTGAGATAGTTGAAGGACAGATGAAGAAGGTACTGTCCGACATAATCCAGAACAAGCTCGGTGATCCGCGCGTGCCTTTTATGACGACAGTTACTGCGGCCAAGATGAGTTCTGATCTGACCCACTGCACTGCGTTCCTGTCGATCTTCGGCGATGACGATACAAAGAAGGAAGCCATGCGTGCCATTGAGCACGCAAAGGGCTTCATCCGCTGTGAGATGGTCAAGCAGATCAATCTCCGCGTAGCGCCCGAACTTCATTTCAAGCTCGATAATACCCTCGATGAGGCAGCCAGGCTTGATGAAGCGATCGGCAAGGCACTGGCAAGAGATGAGGAAATCAGACGCGAAGCGGAGCGCAAGAGGACCGGTAACACCGATGATAAAGGATAAGTATCTTGTTCACGCTGACAGGATGGCCGGTCAGATAATCAAGGCTTCACTGTCGCACGAGGGATTTCTGCTGTTCGTTCACAAGAATGTGGACGGGGACTGCGTCGGCGCTGCATGCGGAATGGCACAGGTGCTGCGCAACGCAGGATATAAAGCCGGAGTTGCCATAAGCGAGAAGCTTCCGGATTCCATGGAATACATGGGAGTGGATGATCTTGTTTTCGATCCGATGGATTATGCAGACAGGATAAGCGTGAGCAATTACATGCCTTTCGCGACGGATTGTTCAGAATCGCACAGGATGGGTAAGTGCGGCAGGTTCTTCGAGTGCGGAAGGAAGCCTCTGATCATTGACCACCATGCGTCCGTAAGCCTTAAGGACGAACAGTTCTGGATAGACGGCGATGCGTCATCAGCGTCGGAGCTCTGTTATTATACCGCGCTGATGCTGGAGGAGAAGACGGGCAGGAAGCTGATCGACAGGAGAGCTGCCGTGTGCTTCCTGACGGGCATCGTGACCGATACGGGCAAATTTGCTTATAAGAATACAATGCCGGAGACTCTTGTATGTGCGGGAGAACTGACTGAGCTCGGAGCACGGACTTCCGATATAAGCTATAACATGTTTGACAGGAAGCCGCGCAATGTTTTTGACCTGGTGACCCATTTCAGGAGCAAGGTGGAGTTCCATGCTGACGGGCAGATCGCTCTTCTGAGAGCATACGAAGAGGATTTCAGGCAGTTCGGCGCGGATGATTCCGCGATCGATGAGATGCCGTCGGTGATGAGGGATATAGAAGGAGTGGAACTGTCAGTCGTACTGAGGATCTCGGAAGGGCGTATCAGGTGCAACCTCAGATCAAAGGATCATTTCGACTGTTCCACTTTTGCGACGGCATTCGGCGGCGGCGGACATATGAGAGCGTCGGGATTCAATCTTCCTGCGGAGGAACACACGATCGATGAAGTTGCCGAAGCGGTTATCCGCAAGGCAACGGAGAGGCTCAGATGAATGGCGGGATAATACTGCTCGACAAGCCGTCAGGCATGACATCCTTCGATTGCGATAAGACCGTCAGACGCGTGACCGGAATTAAGAAGGTCGGCCACAGCGGAACGCTCGATCCCTTTGCAACAGGTCTTCTGCCTGTATTTGCAGGTGATGCCCTTAAGTTCATGAGATATACGGACGATTACGACAAGGCATATTACTGCCGCGCTATGTTCGGGAAAACATCAGATACCGGTGACAAAGACGGTGTGATAACTGATGTCAGTCGTCCGGACAGGGAAGATACCGATAAGATCAAAAGCGCACTTTATGAGGTGGCATCCCGCAAGGAGCAGATCCCTCCCAAATACTCTGCCAAGAAGATCTACGGTGTCAAGGCGTATGATCTTGCACGTCAGGGAGTCGAATTTACACTCAAACCCAACAGGATAGAGATATATTCGCTGGACATATCGGACATGACCGTATGTGATGATGGCGTTGCGGTAAGTTTTACCGTTCACTGTTCCAAGGGGACTTATATCAGGACCATATGTACCGATGCCGGCGAGCTGTCGGGATTCGGCGCTTATGCACTGGAACTGAGAAGGCTGAAATGCGGCCCTTTCGATGTGGAGAATGCCATTACGCCTGCTGAACTGGAAGATGCTCTCAGATCGGGGAGAAATATATTTGCAGATCCCGTTGTTACTTTGGATTCAATGCCGGTGACGGTTCTGTCTGACAAGCATGCTGATGACATCAGGTGCGGACGCAAGATCCCCGCAAAGGCTCTTGACGGCTTTGACCATAAGGACGGAGTGCTCTGCAAGGCAGTGTCTTCTTCCGGCGCGCTGATCGCAGTGATATATCAGGATAACGGCATTATCAGGATCGACCGGGGGTTTGCTTAATGGACAGATTTACCAAAAGACACACGTTGGAGGACCTTCCTTTCCTGCCTCACGGCAGGGCGGTTGCACTGGGGCTTTTTGACGGTGTGCACGCGGGACATATATCGGTCATCAGGGATATGGTCAGATATGCTGCTGCACACAATCTCGTATCATGTGTCCAGACCTTTATCAATATCCCAAAATCAGACGGTTCCCAGCTGACGACGGTGGAGGAGAAGCTGGAGATCCTGACGTCCCTTGGCGTCGATGAGATGCTCGTGCTTGATTACAATACGGTAAAGGACGTGGAAGCGGAGGATTTCATTACCGATCATATCATGGTAAGGATGGGTGCCGATACCGTCTTCTGCGGTGAGGACTTCAGGTTCGGCAGGGGAGCTGCAGGTGATGCGGCGATTCTTGCCTCAAGCGGAGCGAAATACGGTTTTGGCGTAATAATCTGCAAAGAACTCATAATGAACGGGCGCATCGTATCTTCCACATGGCTCCGTGAACTGCTGAAGCAGGGCGAAGCAGACATGTATTCCAATCTGACGGGCGGCAGATATTTCAGCTATTCCGGAAAAGTTGTTCACGGCAAGGAACTCGGCAGGCAGCTGGGCTTTCCCACGGCAAATATCCTGATCCCGGAGGAGAAGATCGTTGTAAAGCGCGGTGTCTATGTATCACGCATCACTTTGGGCAGGCAGATCCTTTACGGGGTAACGAACGTAGGTCTCAGACCGACGGTCGAAGATGCGGATGCGGACATATGTGAGACATATATATTTGATTTTGACGAGGATATATACGGAGCGAGGATAAAGGTTGAGCTGATCAGCTTTATCAGACCCGAGACGAGATTCGGATCTTCCGGGGAGCTCATGGCGGGAGTTAACGCGGACAAGCTCAAGGCGAGGGAAGTCATAAGCAGATTGATGTGTGATTTGTAACATCATGTGCTGTGTGATAAAATAGCACGGTTAAACTCATAGCATAAGAGGATATAAGATGAATCACGATAAGTTGTCTTTTCCCGGACTGGGAATCGAACTTGATATAGATCCGATAGCTGTCAAGATCGGCAGTTTTGAGGTGTACTGGTACGGAATAATTATTGCAGCGGCGATGCTGACATGCTTCTTGCTTGCAGTCAAACAGGCGAAGAAGAATAACTTCTCTCCCGATCTGGTCTATGATCTGATGTTCATCACGCTTCCATGCGCGATCGTAGGTGCCCGTATTTATTACGTTATATTCAAGTGGGATTACTATTCCAAGGATCTCAGCAAGATATTCGATACAAGATCGGGCGGACTTGCTATTTACGGCGGCGTCATAGCAGTGCTGCTTGGTTATTTTATAATGTGCAGGATCCGCAAGATCCCGTATTCAACGGTAATTGATTATCTTGCACCCCTGCTTCCGCTGGGACAGGCGATCGGAAGATGGGGGAATTTCTTTAACCGGGAAGCGTTCGGCAAGTATACGGATGCGGTTACGGCAATGCAGCTGCCCGTGGACACTGTCCGGGCAGAGGAGATTACAGATGTGATGCTGGAACACGCGGCCGTACTGGACGGCACGACTTTTATTCAGGTGCATCCGACTTTCCTGTATGAGTCCCTGTGGAATTTCCTGCTTCTGGGTATCATGCTGTTTCTGATCTTAAGTGGAAGAAAGAAGCGGCATGGGGATGTCTTCCTGCTCTATCTGGCAGGTTACGGTCTCGGCAGGTTCTGGATCGAGGGCTTGAGGACGGATCAGCTTCTGCTGCCCGGAACAGCGCTGGCGGTGTCTCAGGTGCTGTCGCTGCTGCTTATCGTGCTGGCTGTTATCCTGTATATTATCAGAGGCCGGATCTACGGGGGAACATTAAAAAAAGGATGAACCGTCCCTGGTCTCCTCTGCCGGAGCTGTCTACAGAGCGCGCTTTGGCGGTTTACTATTATCTCAAGGGGGA
>DFIB01000190.1 GCA_002371375.1 Mageeibacillus sp. UBA3708
ATGCTCCAAGCCTTCCGACATTCCAGCCGTTACCGCAATGATTGATGACCCAGGACACAAATCCCGAACAGTCAAAACTAGTCTTAGGCGATGATCCGCCGAACACATATGGATAACCGAGATACTTCTCTGCCTCTCTGATCATCCTGGCAAAACGCTCATCAGATAATGCTTCCGGAGGAAAATCATAAGACAGACCGCCCCCGTGGCGTTCACCGAAAAGATTTGACCTATTGCCCATTGTTGCAAGATATACTCTGAAATGTGCCATCTGTTCTTCATCAAGAAGCCCCAATGTGACCATCTCCAAATCCTTGTTCGTCAGCTGAACATTAAGTATCTTGTACTCATACTCTTCTGTAGTACCGTCTTCTTTGGTTCTGATCCGTGTCTCCTTCTTCTCCCAGACATTAAGGGTGTACTGGTCAGCGAACAGTTTATCGATATCACTCTTAACGTCAGAAGCCTTGAAATCACCATATACCACCGTAAGATACGATATGAGAGCATAGGGATCATGGGATATCTCATCGATCTGATAACGATACTCATCGTAACCGGGATATGAAGACTCTATATTATCGACCTGGGTCTGCAGAGCTGACTCTTTATCAAGATATGCACTCTCTGCTGCAAGGATCTCCTCATCTGTTGCCAGGAACGTTGATTCGGTTATTGTTCCTCCGGGCTGAGACATCATGGCACCACACATACTTATGCCGCATACCAGCAATACGATAAACCCTGTTAAAACAGCAAATACTGCTATTGCCACCTTGTTATTATCAAAGAGTTCTTTGACCTTATCTTTGATCTTCTCGGCAATGCCTTTGCGCTTATTATCTGCAGATACCGGTTTCTCAAAGATATTGCCGTCATTATGCCTGTAATAGTACCTTTTCTTGATAGATCTCTTCTGAGCATCCTTGTTGCTGCGGACCTTACGTTCCTCTACAGTATAGCCGTGACCATTATCAAATCTGAGATTCCCTGTCCGCCTTGCCGCATCCTGAGATACAATAGCACTCTGCCTTAATGCTTCAGCCGAAGAATTGTCGTCATCTTGGATCCCGTTCGTACTTCCTTCTACTACAAAAGCTTCACCTGCGGCAGGCACAAAACCGTCTTCGAACCTGAGTTTTCCCGTGTACATCCGTCTCTTGATGGCTCTCCTGAGGTTACTTGCCTGCTCTGGCTGTTCCTCAAAGGGTCCGTCCCTGATCGAATGTGATCGGACATCACGAGTTCTTAGACTCGTATCGGTAAATGCATTACTCATACAACTCACCTCATATCTTCACATGAATACTCAGACCAATGATCAAGTATCTCCGCTGTTTCCCTGGATGCCCCCTCTACGACACCGTCCATCTGTGAAGGTCCTATCTTGGCACCTGCCTTCATGCACTTATATAGGCCGACAAAGTTCACGACAATATCGATAAGTGTCAGTATGTCATCCTGCATCTGTCCCAGATCCTTCATCGATATGGCAACCAGTTCTTCCTTTTCTTCTTTCTTTTTACTCATGTCATTGTCCTCCGTCTTTCTTCTCATGTGGCTTCGTCGTCATGATGCTGTAGAGCAGCGTATCCTTAGGGAACTTGTCCTTGAACGGGATGATTTTATTCCCATAGAACAGCAAGCCCTCACCTTCATTACTGTTCGTTACGAAAGATAACTGCTCAGGGCTTATAGACAACTGCTTTGCGAGGATCTGCCTGTCACCGCCCGCCTGATTCAGCATATATACGTAATCACTATTCTCGAAAATGTTCTCGATCTCACGGCTCGCAAGGAGATCTTTTACGTTCTGCGTAATACCTGTAGGAATACCGCCCCATTTACGGAACCTCTTCCAGATCTCAACCGAGTATGCCGCCGTCTGTTCATCCTTTAGCAGCAAGTGGAACTCATCCATGTAATACCTGGTCGATCTTCTCTCATCGCGGTTTATGGTTACTCTGTTCCACACCTGATCCTGTACTACGAGCATGCCTATCTTCTTGAGCTGCTTACCTAATTCCTTGATATCGAAACAGACTATCCGGTTATTGATATCAACATTCGTTCTGTGATTGAACACATTAAGAGAACCCGTTACATATATCTCCAAGGCTGTTGCTATCCTCTTAGCTTCAGGCTCGTTCTGTGCAAGCAGCATATCGTAAAGATCCTGCATTATGGGCATCCTATATGGATCGGGATCTGCCAGATAAGACCTGTATATTAATCTTACACATCTGTCGATTATCGTTTTCTCGACAGGTTCAAGGCCTGCTCTGGAACCTACTATCAGTTCACACAGGGACAATATGAAGTCTGCCTTAAAGCTTACCGGATCCTCATCTTCCGAGTAGTTGAAATTGATATCCATAGGATTGATGCATTGTTTGCTGCCCGGAGATATCTTTATTACCTGACCGCCCAGAGTATTTACCAGCGGTGAGTACTCTCCTTCAGGATCGCAAATGATTATGTCATCCGATGTGATAAGGAAAGCATTCGTCATCTCACGCTTGGCAGCAAAGGATTTACCGGAACCCGGAGTGCCTAATATCAGGCCGTTAGGATTCTTAAGAAGCTTCCTGTCCGCCATGATCATGTTATTGCTGATGGCATTTATGCCGCAGTACAACGCTTCGCCGCCTTGAAACAGTTCTTCCGTGGTAAACGGAATAAATATCGCAGTAGCGGACGTTGTCATGGCACGTTCCACATCGACAAGATTAACACCCAGCGGAACAGAACTCATCAAGCCCTGCTCCTGCCTGTGGTCGAGCCTCTTCAGCGCACAATTATACTTCTGTGCTATACCCGAAGCCGTTGATATCACGTTCTTGAGCTTCTTTGCCGTCTTGGCGGTATTCATAACGAGAACCGTAACGATAAATAATCTCTCGTTCCTGCTCTGAAGTTCTTCAAGGAGTTTTTTTGCTTCACCGCCATAAGTAATAAGGTCGGACGGAAGGACATCCATATCGTACCCGGCACGGACAGCCTTCTTCTGCTCTTCGATCTTCATCTTATCGAGATCCGTTATCTTGGATTTGATATCCTTTATCGCCTTGGACTGGTCGATTGACCTGATATGAAGATTTATGACCACCGAGTTATCCATATCAAGGAAATCAACAAGCATCTTGTCCGATAGTTCGGGTGCGAGGATCTGAAGGAATGATACGGCTCCAATGGTAGTTCCCATCCTGAACGTCCTTGAATCCCTGAAATCAAAGCTGGTCGGCGCAATAAAGTCCTTAGTGGACAGTCCCGACTTCGCTATAAGATCATAATTGAACAGAAACAGATCATCTGTATCCTCATTAAATGTATTGTAAAGGATCTTAAGACGCTCATAACCGGTCAGGGATCTTGCCGATACACCCATAGTCTTCAAATTGTTTATGATGTCCGTCTCTATCCTTTCGAGCCTGGGTTTAGCTTCCTGAAGGCTCTTGGCTTCGATCCCGAATGTTGCATATTTTGTCCTGACAAGACCGTTATTTCCCTTGGCAAGCTGGAGCTTAAGGACTCCGGAATACTCTTCCCTGATGTGATCAAAGCCGTCACCTGTGGGCGGAACACTTATGCTCTTCTGCATCTCATTGATATTCGCGTACTGCGATACGCAGCTTATCTGCAATGTGATCTCAGGATCGAAATAGTTATAGAAATCACACCAAAACCCGAATACCGTTGCCTTATCTTCATTGGTCGCAAGCTGGTAATTGATGTCCCCGAACATGATGCATTTATTGAAATGACTGCCGTCCGTACAGCATATCCCATCCTTATACATGCTCTTATATGGAATTGAATCCTGGGCTGAATGCGGGACTTTCTGCTGGTTGATATCCTTAAGGCGCGCTTTGATGAGCAGCTTTTTCTCTTTGGCTGTCAGGACAGAACCCATATCACCCCCGTTTACCAAGTTTGTTTTTATTTCTGCCAATTCCCAATACCTCCTCATCGTATCTGATCCGTTCAAGTTCCGTGTACATATTCTTTGTCTGATAAGGTCTGATGCCGGGACGTTTGAACTTATGAACATATATGGACTTCAACACTTTCTCCAAAGGTCTCCCATCCTTCTCATATATGGCAAATAGAAAAGGCGGCATAGCTACTGCGATAAGGAGCATTGCCGCCACTGTGGTGCCGAGTGTTTCTCGAGTCAGGAAGTATATGGGGACTCCAAATACTCCCGCTATCCCGAAGCAGATTATCTGCCGCTTCGTAAGATTCAAAAACACTTTGCTCTTAACTCTTGTAAGGTCCTTTGGGACCGGTACATATGGCATAAAGACTTCCTCCTTCCGTCAATGAGCATTGAATATCGACTTACTGATCGAGCCTGTCTTGAACAAAGCAAAACAGAGAACGACAGTATATGCTCCTATAGAAAAGAGCGAACTGTGGACATCCGGTGAGACCGTCATGGAATTGACGAGAACACAATAGATGCCAACCAAAACCATTATGAAGAATCCCTGAAATCCAAGAGCTAACAATCCTCTTGCATAGTTATTACCGATCTGACCCCACTCTCTGTTCGTGAATGTCGCGAAAGGTATCGGGGCAACGGAAGTATAAAGATATATCTCGATCATCCTGCCGTACAGGACTACCGTGACGAGCACGGAAATAATCTTCATGCCGAGGGAGACGATCATGGTCTCGAGGCTTAAAGACAGGAGCTCGCCGATACTCATGGTAGCCATTGCCGTATTGAAACTCTCGACAACACCCAGGACATCGATAGCCGTATCCTTACCGATCACCTTAGCTGCAACTGATACTGCATGATGCCCAATATCGAATACCGCCATCGTGATATCGAATGTATGAGTTACCAGATATACAGCGATAAAGGACTTGAATATCCACTTATAGAACATCCAGGTATCGATCTCATGCATGTTATTGCGTTCCGTAAGCATACTTATCAGTTCATAACAGAGCACGAATGCTATGATCATGCCGGCTATCGGCACCATTACCGTCTGCGACAATTGCCTCACCATCGAGAAAATACCGCTGTTCCAGCTCTGCGGAGTCTTTCCTACCATATTTGCTATGGAACCGGTCTTCTCATTTACATCTATGAACATAAACGTAAGGTTAGCCGATATGTACTCGGTTAACATGCCTCTGATCCAATCTTCAAGTGCTGATAATAAACTGTCTAACACTTATGGCCTCCTGTTCTCGGAAGCCGTCAGGTGGTACTGAACAGATTCGCGAGAAGCGGGACTAATGTCGTACCTATGAGAGCGACGCCGCCTCCGGCGATAAGCTGCTTCATACCCTGAGCCTTGGATGCCGGATTATCATTACCGTAACCTTCCATTAAATTTATGATGCCCCAAATACCGAGACCTGCTCCAAGCGCCGTGACAAGTGTCTGGAGCACCGTTACCGCATTAGCGAAAAATTCCATAAATCTTTTCCTCCTTATGTTTCTGTAATCCGGACAATAAAAAACACCCTCAAAGGGTGCAATTCATTGTCCGGTCCGTGTTTACAAGAAGCTATTTGATTACTTCTTGTTGTTTGCCTGTATGGCTTCTGCAATCTGCTTGAGGTTCTCGCCGTTTGCTTTGGCGGGTTCTTCAACAGTTATGACAACTTGCCTATTGCCTACGTCTGCTACAAAATCCATAGTACATTCTCCTTTCTTAAGTATTTATCTTAATGCCCAAGGGCGTGAGATACTGGTGATAAAAATGCCCGACAACAGCGGTCGGGCAATAATTATTTAGTAGGTTGCACCATTAGAGCAAGATAATTCGATCATTGCAGTAATATCTAAATCGAATTACAAACCCACAAAGTTTTTCTCTTAATAACCATATGTGCAATATCATAGTTCAAAAGGAATATGTAATTAGCTTCCTGCTCCTTATCCTCACTATAGAGCAACTACAATTCATTCCATGTATTATTCCTATTTTAAAGCTTATTACATATTTAATTTGTTGAGCATATTCACTCCGCCTCTTCAATCGCCTTATTTATCATATCAATATCATAACTGTTGTCCGGGGAATAAATACCAAGGTAATTCTTATCATATCCGTGTTGTGTAACAGTACTATCTATTAATCCGTTTTTCAAATAAAAGAAATTTGCTGGAATATCTGAACCGTTCTTCATACCAGAATCCCAGATAATATATCCCTCTGATGTATTATCTTCATGTATTGCTCTCAAATCCGTATATAAAACCCCTGTTATTGGGTAGTTTTTATATATATCAATCAACCGTCGATCAGTTTTTTTATTATCAAGATCCTTCATGTAGTTTTTTAAAAAATCGACAAAAGCCTTTTCTTTGTCACCTAATAAATCATATGCTGTTACATACGATAGTGCCATATCTATAGAGATATCCCCTTTTGAATAGAGACTCATAACTTTATCATGAAGGAACGTGTCTGCCCCCTGGTATGAACCCAATTCTTTGAACAAAGTAAAAGCCTGTTCATATCTCTCTGTATCATAATATGACTGAGCGATCATATACTTTGCTTGATTAACTTGAGTTGTATCACCGGATGACTCCAACTCCTTTAACTTGCTTGTCGCAGAATCATAATCATATGTCTTCAGATAATTGCTGATCTGTGTCAAGACACTTTCGGTTTCTGTTTCTTTGGGAGTCGTATTGCATCCTGCAAAAACTAATCCTAAAGCAATTACTAATACACCAGATAATACTTTTTTCATAGACGCCTCCTTATTCTGGTACAAACTCGCCTGTTATAGATACAATGCGTATTTGTTGATCTTCTCTTAAGTTGCCTCTTTGATCACTGTCAGAACCTCCATAAGAGTTTCGATGATAGTGTTGAAGGTCATAAATAGTTCTGCTTGCATTTCCGTCTGACGGCATAACAATTGAATACTTCAAGACTCCGTCATTTGAAGGATCTGAATCCAAATATGTTGCTTCCAAATCATCATTAAGCCAACCGAAACACAACTGATGCTTTCCATCATTTGTATAACTGCCGTTGAAATGCTGCTCTATCTCAATGGTTACGTTGTTAAGATGCCCCCCACTTTTGAGGAAAAATCTGTTTGTAAGATCATATTCGTAGCTTGTCACATATACACCTAGCGCAGTAAAGCTTTCGTCACGCATATCCCAACTATAATCAACACCAATGTAGTCACCCCAGTTTTCAGCGGTCAACTCAATTGGCTTGTTGGAACAAGCAGTCAAAGAAGAAATGATAACCATAGTAAAAACCGCTAAAGCACAACGTTTCAACAAGTGAATACCTACTCTTCCCATTGTGTAATAACTCATTAATTCACTTCGTCAGAAGTGAATTATGTGATATTCGTAGGATATCACCGCTATTTTTACAAACAGTTCACATTTTGTTAGCTCCGAGCCAACAAGGTTATTGAACCCTTCTTGCAACCACTAACAATCTCCCATTCTCATGCGAATACTCACACGTCACTAAGGTCAGATACGTCTCATCTCCTGTCGGTTCATATTCGAAATCCACCTTCGATCTTCGAATGCATTCGATTCCATAGTGATAACTCTTACCCTGTGTATCAAAGTCAATGTGATCCTCCCATACGATATCCGGATGACTGGCATCCTGGATAATTACTGCCACCACCTCGTAATACCTATGTTCCTTATCCGTGATCAGCTTGATCAATCTGTGATCCTTTGCCCATTTACTCTTTCGATAGCGATCAAGAGCGGAGAACATCGTCCCGTCCCTCATATGGTGACCGTATATGATCACATTATCGCTATCTACCGTACAGGATGACGAAACCAGAAGACTACCGTAGGAATCCCACTTTCGATTGATGTTGTGATGAAGATAATAACTTGGATTTGACTCCGAAGCCTGCATAACCGGGTGATCAATAGAAGTATCACTGATCTTGAGCCAGCAGGCATAATCGGGATTTTTCTCTTTCATGGCATTATATCGGGTAAGGAGATCCTCTTGCGGGATATCGGTAGATACAGTCTCGTGATCATCATTGTCTTCTTCATAGAACTGCTTTCTAGCTTCGTTAACAATGGAGAGATTATCCTGGTGCTGGAGCTCATATTCCGTTAATCTTTGTGCACTAAACAATCCCAGTGCTGCAATAACAGCAATCAATAATGCCGTCAGCACACGGCTGATAGTCTTCTTAACTTTCATTGTTATTTCCTCCGGGTGATCATTTCAGCAATCAAAAAAGCCGACCAACATCACTGTCGATCGACTCTATCACTGCTGAACTTTATTCTGGCGGAATCGCAATGCAATTCGTCTCAGACCTGTTATTTGGTTTTGAGAGCAATTCCGCCGTCTTTCAATTCATAATGACGATTATATCAATCATTTGGGCTTTGTGAATGCTTTCTGCGAGATCTGAACAATGCAAATCCCGCAAGAGAAACAATAGATCCGATAAGTCCTGCGATGTACAGCCCGTATTCCCTGTAATCTCCGGTCTTATACTCTGTAACAGTAACCGTCTGATCCTTATCGTCTATATTCTCATGGAGACCGACAAGGGTATCGCCGTCATAGACCCTCTCGAATACTACAAGCTCATCCCCGTTACTAAGACTCCTTGTATCAAGATTGAACGTTACCGTTACTTCTCCATTCGCTTCTTTAGGAGTAAATACAGCTGACGCAGTAACAGGAACATCATTATTCTTGAATGCTTCGCCTGTCGATCTGTTCATGATCACACCTTCAACACGGTACTCCCTGCCGACTTCAAGATTCTCATAATATACATGATCGATAATCTTTACCTTATCGCTCTTCTCCACTATCTGTGACTTACCGTTGCCGCTTGTGGCAGTTGTCATGACCTGCGGAACCTTCACCGTCTGCTCGGTATCATTGATATCAGCATGCACTGCGACTGTTACACCATCATAGGTACAAGTCTCGAAGGCAACGAGTGTTTTTCCAGTGAGGATCGTTGAATCGAATACAAATTCAACCTCAACCGCACCGTCAGCTCTTTCCGGCGTGAACTCCACTGAACTCGTAACGAGGCCTTTTTCATTATCATACAGGGGTGTGCCAGTGCCGTCAGAGTCCTTGATCATAAGGGTTCCGGTCATAACATATGTCTTGCCCGGGATAAGATGCGTATAGCTTACAGTATCGACAAGTTTTATCTCGGGTCCATACGATACTACCTTGGAATCCGTCGCTACATCTTTCAAGTTCGTCCCGATATCAGGGATCTCGATCGTCTGGTCAGCATCATTGATATCCGAATGAACGAAAGCTCCGTTCGATGTACCGTCAAGAGTCTCGAAAGCTACGATCTTCTTGCCGGCATAATCCTTGATATTGAATGTGAATACAACATCAATGGTACCAGTAATTCTGGTAGTGCCATCTGACGCTTTCTCTGATTTTTCAACTGTGACATTCTTATCAGAAGGCTTGAACTTAACAGTTACAGGCTCAATTCTTTCGGCACGCACCGCATTACCGTCCTCATTCAAATACAATGTACCGGTAAGCGTATACTCTTTATCAGATATAAGATTAGCAAAGTGGACACGGTCTGTAAGTGTCACCGGCTTATCTTCTGAATACTCGATAACCTTAGTGTCGTTAACACCTGTTGCTGTTGTAGAAAAATCAATCTCATTGACGACCTTTGCTTCAACAGGCTTAGGAGAACTGACAGGAGGACAATCAGGATCCGTAATCTTGGGGATCGTGATCTTTATCGGATCTCCCGTGAGAAGATAGAGTTCAGGTGCAACCTTCTCTATAACGAAATATGTTCCGGAGAAAAGCCTTGCTTCATTGTAATCACTACCATTAGCATAAACTGTCTGGTAGTATCCGCTTTCCTCGCTGAATACAACCTCTTTCCACTCCTTTGAGTCCTTAAGATAAGTCTTTGCCGGCTTATCGTTCGTATCGAACTTGCCATTACCGTTTGTATCTTCATAGATAGCAAAGCATGCGCCTTTCAGATTAGTATTGGGATTCTTGCTGTCAACCTTAGTAATGCGGACTGGCGCAGCATATATTTCGTTCACTGCATCGACATTAACACCGGACATCGTTCCAAGATTTGATTCAACCCTGGTAAGATGGACTATAGCGTCACCTGAAGATGTTATCTCAACATTACTGCCCCATGTAACCTTATACTTCTGATCCTCTGTCTCATGTATCCTGTAGTATCCTGTCGGGAGTTCAAGTGATATCTTACCGTTATCATCTGTTTTGGCCGTAGCAACCTTAGTGCCATTACCTTCGGAGCTATCCTTACCAATATAATAGAATGTGAACTCATGATCCTTAATAACACCGTCTGCAGAGTCCTTTGTCAAAGTGAACTGTACAGTAACGCGGTCATTATATACTGATTCTTTGCCGCCGTCTGTAAGATCCGTTATCGAACCGTGATCTCCGGTAGTAAAAGTCTTGCAGTAACTATTATCGTTGATCTTTGTCCATTCGGAAGTGTTCTCGACTTCATAAGGAACGTTTATATCAGAACCTTTATAAGAGTCTACTGTAAATGTCTCTACGATAGTGTACTGGGTATTTGCCATTAACGGGTAAGACCAGACTTTGCCGGCTTCTGTTACTTCATGAGAAGCAACAGGCTCGGTATTTGTATCCGTGCCACGATAGATACTGAACGTAGTATTCTTGACCGTGAATCCGTTATGAGTATCCTTACTTACCTTGACTCCGGCTCCGTCTACAAAGGTCTCTTTGCTGTTATTGGCAACAATAATCTGCGGAGCATCATCGCCCGAAGTCACCTCGAAAGTCTGTTTCGGGATGCTGCCTGTGCCGCCGGTTGTCGTGACAGTCATCTCCCTATCATCATAATCGGTATGGATAACCAGCTTATAAACCGTATTATCAACAATATCCTCATTCAGTGTAATGCTGCCGCAGTCGACCGGAGCCCCTGTCTCCTTGATCCATACTGTCCTCTCGAAAACTCCGTCATCTTCCCGCTTGAGCCTTAATCTGTCATCCTTCTGAAGACCTTCTGATGCTGACTCACCTTCTTCCATCCAGGTATCGATATTATTGTAATCAGAATAGACACCGTTGCCGTCTTCATCAGTTATCGTACCGAGCACCTGTGTACATTCAGCGTCCGAGTAAACAGTAAATGAAGCCTGATGCATCTTGTCACCGAAAGCAGATTCCTTATATACAGCGAATCTTGCATATGCTGCCTTAGGTAATATCTTTGAGCCGTCTGTATATAGGAGCCACTGCGGACCTGAGTTAGCATCAGATGTCGCATTGTTGGGAATTGCCAGGTAGCCCTGATAATTGTTGTTCTTCTGATCAGCGATCTCATTGAAGTAACCGGTCATCAACTTTATTGCTTCGGATCTTGAATTAGCTGCCTGGGAGTTACCGATAACAACAAGAGAAGAAACCGAGAATCTCTCTTCATAACTGTCCGTAAGTCCATATGAAAGCATTGCATGAACTGTAGCATAGAGTCCCGAGAACTTCTTTCCAATATAATCCGAGTCAGAAGACTCTATGTGTTCATAGCCACCCCATTTGCTGATATAACCTGTAGCACCGTAATTGTTGTTATAGGTATCATTAGCATCCTGAACATTTGCCCATGTGATAGTCAGATCTTTGGTCCATGTGTCCTTATAGATCAGAGTTAGAAGCCTTTGGTATATCTCATAATCATCCATGCCGTTAAGGTCTGATGCTTTTATCGCCTCAATCCACATACTCTGTCTGTCGGTTCCTTCTGTGCCGGTAACAACTGGGTTATTGGATGCTCTTAAGAATGCCGAATTACCGTTTGCAATGGAATACTTTGCTATGCCTGTGGCATCCAGTTCGTAGACCTTCCCTGCATTATTCGCCGGATTATTCTTACTTGCCGATGCACAGACCGCAGGTATACCGTTAACCTCATATTTATATGTAGGTTCCGTCTTCTTCGGATCCCATGCCATTATCGAGCCTGTCCTCTTGATCGCACTCTTTCCGATACTCACGGGATTTGAGAGCTTATAGTAGGATGGGATATCCGAAGCCTTATATGCCAGCGTGGTGATACCTGAAGACGATGCGACTATCGCCAAGGCTGATACCAAAGCAATGATCCGTTCCTTGTATCTCTTCATATGATTTCCTTTCCCTCTGCCATTGCAGAGAATTGCAATAAAAAAAGAGAAACATCTTCATAACTGATGCTTCTCTTTCCAATCAAAAAAAGTTCCAGTTTACCGTCTTGCCGGACCATCTCTGATAAGTTCCATATTGTTCACCCTTTCTTTGTTTATAATAGTGCCAAATTAACACAAAAGGGTTGTCTCACACTTTTGAGACAACCCTAGTATGATTGTTATTCAATAATTCCTTGAAAAACTCAACTAAGCCAATTATCCAAATCTTTGAGCACAACCGTTCTTTCTTCTGGAGTCATTTTGTTTTGCCATTTATCATAGTTTTTATGAAGAACTGCATTAATCAGTTCCACATTAAAGGATGAATCCGGACCCATATCATTAAACATTTTCACCTCTGGTTTTGAAGTAGCAGTTTTTAACCCAATATATGTAGTCCTACGAGTGCGTATATTACTGTTAATACTATCAGAAAAATAAATGGACCTGCATACAGCTATTAAGCATTCTTCATTATCGGCACCCTCTTTACCAAACACACCCCATAAGACAAATCCTTCTCGATTATCGCCAAAGATAGTATTATAATCATTTTTGGATAGTTTTAAGACACCGGAAATGCTGCGATCCGGCTCGAAACCAACTACGAAAGTGTCTACTAAATACTTTTCATCTTTTGTAAGGAGATTCTCAGCATCACAGATTTCAAGGGCTTTATCAATCTGTCCATTATCACAAAGCTGCCTTGCATATAAAACTCTTGTTGCACCCAAAAGATCAGATGCATCCTTATAACCATCCAAAAGTTCAAACTGGGCAACGGCTTTTTCATAATTGGCAGTATTAACACAGGTTTGTGCAATTAAATATCTTGTTGGATTGCTGACTTCTTTACCAGCAAACAACTCTAATTGTTCACAGGTTGCAATTGCCTTATCGACTGATTCAACACTAAGATACTCATCAATCATTTTGTTATATGCTTCAATCGCCTTATCCTTAGAATCGTTATAGTCTCCAAGAGCTTTGAAAGCAACGATAGCTTCCTCGTAGTTCCTTTGGTTCATAAGTGAAACAGCTTTATCATAATTCTCCTTGTTATTATTACATGCAACCGAAAGAATCGATAAAACAAACACTGTAATTACAATTAAAAACTTCTTCATATTAATCTCCTATTCTGGAACAAACTCGCCCGTTATAGATATCACTCTAATCTGCTGGTCAATCGACAAATCACCAGTTTTATCACTGTATGCACCACCATAAGCACTCCTAGTATAGTGTTCCAAATCTCGTATAAGATAAGTCGCATTCCCATCAGCAGGAAGTGTAATACTGTACTTGATAACACCATCATTTGTGGTATCAGAATCCATGTACGTTTTTTCTAATTCATCATTAAGCCACCCTCTGCGAATAGTCTTTTTGCCTTCGGTAGAACAATTACCAATAAAGTGTTGTTCAACATTTATTGTCACATTATTCAGATGACCGCCTCGAACCAGAAAGAATCGATTAGTTAAATCATATTCATAGCTTGAAACATGTATTCCGGCGACCGTGAAACTCTCATCTCTGATATCCCAACTATAATCAACACCTATGTAATCCGACCAGTTTTCAACTGTAAGTGTCACAGGTTTACTACCACAGCCCGAATAACTAAGACAAGTGATAATTATTATCACGGATAGAATAATCCGTTTCATCACTCCCCCCCCCGTTACCTAGATGCCTCTTTGAACTTAATGGCATCTTCGCACAATTCTCGAACAGCAGCTGCTCCTGTCGGTAAATTTCTTTTCTTTTGATACTTCAATATCTTATCAATCAATTCTGCATCATCTGTTCGATTACCAATCGTTATTATCTGTTTGGGTCTTTTGCTCGCTACCATCAAACAATCCTCCTTGTAATTAAGACTCATTAATTCACTTCTGTTGAAGTGAATTATGTGATGTCCGTAGGATATCACCGCATTTTTTACAGACAGTTCACACGTTGTTTGCTCAGAGCCAACAAATTAAGGACTCCATCACTGAAGTCCTTGTCTGTTGCTATTACGTATCACTGTCTTGCTGATTATCTGATGCTGTTGTCTCCGTTGGCTTTGTAGCAGGAGTGCTTGTAACTGTCGGCTCTGTGTATCCTGACGGCTGACCTGTCCCCTTGTCACCGGCCTTTATTCCCATAACTGCATATGTCTGACCGTCATAGTACCAAATACCTACTCCGCATTTGCAGTTGGCATCATTCTTGGATGTACAGCCGAAGATCATATTCGTGTAGTGACCATTAGATGATTCCCACTTATCAATTATCTTCTTGGCTGAGTACTTACCGCCACCTTGGAATATGTTCTCACAGGACAGATCCTTTCCTGAAGCGCTGCTATGGGAGAAATCGTTCACGATTTCCTTTGCTCTGGTCCTAGCCTGATCTCTCATACCCGAGTTCATAACTACAGGAACATAATATGTCTTATGCTTGGCAACAGCCCTTGCTTTACGAACAGCATTTATATACCTAATAGCATCTTCCTCGGCAGAAGCCAAATATTGTCCGCTCGGTGCCGTGGTTGGTTTGGGCGTCGGAGTGTTAGTCGGTTTTGACGTAGGTGTATTTGTAGGTTTGGGAGCTGCTGTTGGTACCTTCGTAATGTTAGGGGCAGAAGTTATCGTCGCATGCGGTGCTGTTGTCGGAGTAGGGGTATTCGTTGACATCGCCGGGATCTTAGTTGGAACAGGTGTTGCAGCCGAACTATCATCTCCTGTCGTTTCAGTTATTATTGATTCAACAGAAGTCTCCTCAATACCAGCAACATCATTAGACTCTGAGTTCTCAATTGTAATCAGAGTTTCCGCAATCTCACTTTCATCGGTCCCGGACTCAATCATAGATTCGATGAACTCTGTCTCCGCCGTTGTAATCTCAACTGAATCCGGCGGAGATAATTCAACCGTCTCGCAGGCGGTAAGTGATGTTATCACCAGTATTGCCGACAGCAATACCGCCATTATCCTTTCGATTCTCATAATCTATCCCTCTCATTCCTGAACAATCATCCTTCTCAATTAGTTCCTTATACTTCTTAAGTCTCTCGATCTGCTTTCTGAGCCTCTCATTTTCTGCTTCCAGCTTCTCGATCCTGTCGATATATACGAGAGTCTGTTCTGCTGCCACAACAAACACATCATCACAACCTCTGCTCGTGATCTTAAGGATGTATCCGCCTGCCTTAGCATACTCAAGACATCTCTTCATCTGTTGCCTGAAGTTCGAATACGAATGCTCAATTATGAACATCGTACTCTCATCAGATGTAAGACTATTCTTCAAAATATAATCCGTACCATCTGCGCTGAAGATGAGACTCTCACCGGTATTGGCAACGTTGTCGATATACTCACGAAGCTTCTGCCGAAGTGTCCAAGCCGTTATCTTTTTGTCCATGATCAGTACCTCCTTCTTTTATTATATTGTACCGTTTCGGTACAACTTTTTCAAGAGAAATTCGATCACGCCGGTAAAACATCATTCAGCTCAACCGCTTGATATTATTGATTTTGTAACAGAGTTACATCGTGGATCTCGACGATATCATCTCCTCTTAAAGTCAAATGATGTCTCATGTATTTCTCAATGTCGAAAGCATTGCGCGGATCATAATCTGATAGTTCGTGGTAATGTTCATGCTTTGTAATATCGTACTTTTCGCTTTGGAATGGGCGTACACCGGAAATCTGCACGATACACTTTCCTCCGTCCATAACAGCGATCTCATCCTTGGTCATGAGTTCCTTACCGGTCTTCTGATAATTCACACTGAAGCTTCTATGTGCTCCATTCGTTTTTGTAGTATTAAACAGATCTATCGTCTCCTTGCCGAGTGCCTCATTCAATTCCTTAATTGTTGTAGGCTCGCTTCCGCCAAGAAAGATACTTGTATCACAGTTTGCAATGATCGTATTAGCCGCATCTTTATATCTTGTCTTGAGCTGCGATTTTGCCTGAAGGATTATTGATGCCGATATCTCTCTGGAACGTATAGTGGATATAAGCTGTTCAAATTCGGGAATCTTGCCAATATTTGCAAACTCATCAAGAAGAAACCTGACTGGTACCGGTAGTCTTCCGCCGTAAACATCATCTGCCCTATTGCACAGAAGATGGAACAGTTGCGTATACATAATGCCTACTATGAAATTAAAAGTAGCATCCGTATCACTAATTATGACAAACAAGGCCATCTTCCGTTCTCCCAAACACTCTAGGTCCAATTCATCATCGCTCATTAGCTCTCTAACTTCATTGATATCAAATGGAGCTAGCCTAGCACCGCATGAGATAAGAATACTCTTTGCCGTCTTTCCTGCCGCAAGCTTGTATTTCTTGTATTGTCTGACTGCAAAATGCTGCGGCTTCCTCTCGGCAAGTTCTTCGAAAATAAGATCCACAGCATTTTTGTATGTCTCATCATCTTCACGAGTTTCTGATGCATTGATAAACTCTATCATGGTATTGAAGTTCTGCTCTTCTTCAGGAGCTTCATACCAGAGATATCCAATTAGAGCCTGATAATAAAGGATCTCGGCCTTAACCCAAAAATCTTCTCCTGACTTGTCGCCCTCACCCTTTGTATTGGCGATGATCGTATTGACCAGCTTCAGGATATCCTT
>DFIB01000005.1 GCA_002371375.1 Mageeibacillus sp. UBA3708
CCTGCAGATCTCAAGGCCGCCTCACATGTATCAGCCAGCATGATTATCGCCGACTCCTTCGATGACGGTATCCTTCCATGATACCTGAAATTATTGACATCCGGCATCTCCAGTCCCTGCGCCCTGGCCTCCTCGCACGCTTTGTTATAGAAGTAACCTGGATATGTTGTGCCGTGATGCTCGTCAATAACCTTAATTATGGCTTCCGGCAGCTTATTCTTCCTCGCCAGACGGACTCCGGCTTCGGTGTGTGAAGTAATTATCTGAACACTCTCCATGATACTTAGTTCATCGTGAATGTTCTTGCCATCATGCTGATTCTCCGTAAAGTATTCGGGATTCTCAAGCTTACCGATATCATGGAAATAGCTGGCTGTCTTGCAGAACAGGGCATCGGCACCGATTGCCTCTGCAGCAGAGTCAGCGAGATTTGCGACCATAAGAGAATGCTGATAAGTACCCGAAGCCTCAATAAACAACCTCTTAAGCAGAGGGTTGCCGGGCTGTGATAATTCGATAAGCCTGATCGGTGTAACGCGCTTCGAGAAGAGTTCATAGATTGGCATCAATCCGACTGCGATTACCAGCGATCCGATTACAGAAAGAGAAGTCATCATAGCGGAATTGACATATTCACTCCTTGCCGCGTTGGAGAAGAAATTATACGCCAGTGATGCTACTACGGAGGCAATCGTCGGAAGTATGATTATGAAAGCACTGTTGAAATGATTCTTCGTCCTTCCTGCAACGCAGCTGCATATGAATATCGCTACAAGCTGAACTATCACCATCTCAATATCAAAATTATATATCGGCCATATCATCAGCAGATTCGTAACAGAGAATATGATCGATGCTGATATCCCCATATACATCGCACATATTGCAGTGAAGAAGACTTCAATGACGAGCATCTGGGATATCTCTGACAGATAAATCGATGCGGCAACGGGAATAAGGAAAGTAATTATCAGGATGTAGAAGACGCTAAGGTCGATCGAGAAATCAAACTCCTTGACACTGATATAGAAGACACAAGCTATGAACACGATGACGATGTAAGCAGCAACTCTTGCAAGAATGAAATAATCAAACCCGGAATCAGATATCAGGTCAAGATCGTTCAGGAGCTGATATGTGTGTTCAGTGATAACATCACCGGCACCCACGATCTTGGCGCCCCTCTCGATCATGACGGGATTCTCAAGAGCAGCCCTGTAAGCGTTGTTCTCCGCATCTTCGGTTGCATCCTCATCGAACACGGAATTCGGCTGCAGCAGAAGACTGAAGACGCTCTGCAGAGCATCACCGTAGATAGCATATGACGGGTTCGTATCTTTGAAAGAATCGATCTGTGAGACTATTGCATTCTCCAGTTCGACTTCTGTGATGTTGCCGGTCATGAGAAGTTCAACGATTGAAGTTCCCTTGTATTCGATATAGCTGTATGTGGATTTGTTGGCAGTAAAGAACACCTTGATCACTTCTTTATCAAATTCCTTGCCAAACTCATTGTTAAGCTCGGTACACAGATTATCGACGGCTACAGTTGCCGAGAACTGATCGATCTCTCCGTTATTACTGTATTTGTCACGGGAATCGTCTATGCGAGAGAAGAACAATTCAACACGTGATATATTATCTGAAGCGACCTCATCGTTCCTTACAAAGATAGCAGGGACCTTGGTCCTTGCAGCGGATGCATCATACTCGGTCTGGTAATTATCCGTTATCGTTCTTGTAGCATAGATATCAGCTTCCGATATCGATCCTACAGAGTAGTTATAGCTGTCAGGAAGATATCCGTAGAACACGATGAGCGTTACAAGAAGAACAACAAGTATCATTACGATTATCTGCTGCAGCTTTGTACCGAAAGAATTAACGTTCATTATCTGTCACCTTCCACTCTCTTGCCGTGCTGTTCATATGCATCGACTATCTTCTGAACCAGACTGTTCCTGACTATATCACAATTGTGCATCGACACTATCGAAATCCCTTCTATCCCGTTGACGACCTCCATTGCATCGTGAAGCCCGTCGGGCACTCCGCGCGGAAGATCGACCTGCGTAAAGTCTCCGCAGACGCATGCCCTGCAGTTAAGACCGAGTCTTGTCAGGAACATCTTCATCTGCTCCTTCGTCGTATTCTGCGCCTCGTCAAGAAGAACAAAACAATCATCGAGATTACGCCCTCTCATAAATGCAAGCGGCGATACCTCTATCAGCCCCTTCTCATAATATCTCTCAAAGAGTTCCCTGCCGAGCAAAGCCTCGATAGCATCATATATAGGTCTCATGTAAGGATTGACCTTCTCTTCAATATCACCCGGCAAAAAACCAAGACGCTCACCGGCCTCAATAGCAGGTCTTGTCAGGATTATCTTGGATACTTCCCTGTTCCTGAATGCTCTGACAGCCATAGCAACACCAAGGAAAGTCTTGCCGCATCCGGCAGGTCCGCTGCAGATCACGATATCAGATCTTCTCAGTGCATCAAGATAGACTCTCTGTCCGAGAGTCCTTGCCTTGACAGGCCTTCCTGTCGGCGTCGTATAATATACTTCATCAGCCGAAGCAACAAACTCATTGAGCGCACCGCTTCCTGCCAGAAATATAATATAATCGACAGTTCTGTCGTCAACGGGATTATCCTCCATCAGCTTATCAAGAGCCTTCAGCGCTTCCTCCGCATGAAGGAGAGTAAGATTATCTTTACCCTCAAGGATGATATCATTACCGTCAGTATCACACAGTACGGAGAAAGCAGATGATATCTTACTGAAGATACCACCTGATGACAGTTCAGAGACGTTGATATTGCTTAACCTGTTTATCATACTCCTATTATCCGATTATTCGCTCAAAAGGTCAATTACATAGGGGTTAGTCCTGACAGAACATTCTTGTAATAATCAGGTATATCACACTCAAAATACAGCTTCTCTCCGGTTATCGGATGAACAAATTCGACGGACGTGCTGTGGAGAGCCTGTCCTTCAAGACCGAAAGACATTTTCTTCGTTGCGTAGAACGGATCACCGACTACGGGATGACCGATGTAATTAAGATGAACCCTGATCTGATGGGTCCTTCCCGTCTCCAGCTTAAGAAGGAGATCTGTGGCTTCACAATACCTTCCGACCACCTCGAAATGTGTCACCGCATACTTGCCGTCGCCCTTCACGCTCATCTTGCGGCGGTCCTTGCCGGATCTGCCGATGGGAGCATCAATAGTCCCCCTGTCGCTCTTGATGACTCCGTAAGCAATCGCCCTATATTTACGCACAACATCGTGATTTGCTATCATTTCGGCAAGCTTAACATGGGTATCATTATCCTTGCAGGCCAGCATGAGCCCCGATGTATCCTTATCGATCCTGTGAACTATTCCCGGTCTTAAGACTCCGTTAATATCGGACAGATGGCCTTCACAGTGCTTGAGCAGCGCGTTAACAAGCGTTCCGTCGGAGTGACCAGCACCGGGATGTACGACCAGCCCCCTTGGCTTGTTGATGACCAGAAGATGTTCATCCTCATAGACAATATCAAGAGGGATATCCTGCGGTATGTTATCGCTCTCAACCGGATCCGGAATATCGACCGACACAACATCATTCCTGTTGACGGGAGTACCTGCTTTTGTTACGGTGACCCCGTTAATACTGACAGCACCTTCGCTGATGAGAGTCTTATAATACGATCTTGAATAATCGCTGTTCTTACCGGATATAAAGACATCAAGGCGCTGCCCGTCCGAATCCGAGGTATATTCGCGCCTCATGCTTTGTCCTTTGCCTTCCTGTGGAACAGTTCATTCCAAAAAGCGTCAAAATCCTTGGAAGAGAAAAGGATGTACACTATCAGTAGCAGCGTGCCTATGACCGCATAGCAGTCCGCCAGATTAAATATCGGGAAAGTGTAACTTCCAAAATCAAATCTGATGAAATCAATGACGTACTTATATGCGAACCTGTCGCAGAGGTTGCCGACAGCACCTGCCGCGATCATTGCAAGACATACGCCGATCTTATTGTGTTCGTGAAGTATCGCAAATACAACCAATCCTATGAGGATAATTCCGAATATGACCGATATCCCGGTAAGCACATAAATCCCCCACGGCTTATCCGCCAGGAAACTGAATGCGCTTCCCGTATTGCGCACATAGTGTATCGAGAAGAAGCCGCTGATTATGTCGCTCTTGTCACCAAGCGCCATCTTCGACGTAATTGAATTCTTTGCTATCTGATCTGCAACAACCAGCAAAAGTATAAACATTAAGGCTGAAGTCACCTTGGTATGCTTATATCTGATGTCGCTTATAACTGTCTGCTCTGTAGTATTATTCTCACTCATAAGACACATTATACATAAAAAGAAGGATTATTCCACCTATATTATGCCTTACAGTATTATGCCTACTCGTACTCAGTAAAACGCGTGACAGACCTGCACCGGCCGTAATCGTCAACATCAATGATCACACCGTTCATAAACCCGGGCCCGTCCGCAGGTTCGTACCTCCTCGGCAGCTTATACGCAAGTCTTGCCAGTGATGTCTCAATATCCATTCCTAGCACCGAATCAACGGCACCTGTCATGCCGCTGTCAGTGATATATCCGGTGCCTCCGGGCAGAACTCTGTTATCCGATGTCTGAACATGCGTATGTGTACCGATCACCGCAGTAGCCATGCCGTCAAAGAAATAACCCAACGCCTGCTTCTCCGAAGTCGTCTCCGCGTGGAAATCGACGATCACGGTGTCACATTTCTCTTTATCCTTAAGCTTTCCAATCAGCTCCTCTCCCTTATCGAAAGGACTGTCTGCCGACATTCCCACATTGATCTGTCCCATGAGGTTGATCACACCTAATCTGTGGCCGCATTTATCAATTATGCAGTAATCTCTTCCGGGCCACTCCGACGACACATTTGACGGTCTTACAACGTTGTCAAGATTCTGTATCTGCCGCAGGAAATCATAATTTGAGAAAGCGTGATTACCGAGCGTAATAATATCACAGCCCGTAAGCATAAGTTCATTTACGATCTTCTCCGAACATCCAAGTCCGTGGGCGGCGTTCTCTGCGTTACAAATAACAACATCAATGTCATTATGGACAATAAGATCAGGAAGAACGGTCTTAACGACACGCCTCCCGCAATTACCAACAACATCACCGATAAAACATATCTTCATAGAAAGATTTTACCATAAAAGTGTAACCGGACAACTATATGGCAGTTTTGGGCGTTTTGTGGATGACAGACCCGGCCGCAGTACGCAAATCCCAACAGCCTAAAAAAAGAGCCGTCTCTTGCGAAGCGGCTCTTCCTATTGGACTTTGGTGAATCCCAAACTGATAAAAAACAAAACTAAGGTAATAATTGTAATTGCTTTATTTAGCAAAATCTGTAGCTCTTGTCTCGCGGATCACACTGACCTTGACCTGACCGGGATATGAAAGCTCATCTTCGATGCGCTTACAGATCTGTCTGGCCTTTATTACCATCTCATCATCGGAAATCTTATCCGGTGATACGATTACGCGGATCTCACGTCCTGCCTGAATGGCATAACTCTTCTCTACACCGTCAAAGCTTGTAGCGATCTCCTCAAGCTTCTCGATCCTCTTGATGTATGTCTCAAGATTCTCTCTTCTGGCACCGGGACGTGCAGCAGAGATTGCATCTGCAGCAGCCACAAGAACAGCAACAGCCGTCCTGGGCTCAACATCACCGTGATGTGCTTCAATAGCATTGATGACATCAGGTGATTCGTGGTACTTTTTGGCGATCTCAACGCCAAGCTGAACATGGGTTCCTTCCTGTTCAAAATCAACGGCCTTACCGATATCGTGCAAAAGACCTGCTCTCTTTGCAAGATTAACATCGAGTCCAAGTTCGCTTGCCATAAGTCCTGCAAGCCAGGAGACTTCGATGGAGTGCTGAAGTACGTTCTGACCGTAACTTGTTCTGTACTTCAACCTTCCGAGCACCTTAACCAACTCAGGATTGAGGTTCATGACACCTGTATCAAATACGGCTCTCTCACCTTCCTGCTTCATAACCTGGTTAAGTTCCTTCTCGGACTTCTTTACCATCTCTTCGATTCTTGCGGGATGGATCCTTCCGTCCACGACAAGCTTCTCAATGGTAAGTCTGGCGATTTCTCTTCTGATGGGATCAAACGATGACAGAATGATCGCTTCAGGTGTGTCATCAATGATAAGATCAACACCTGTGATCGTCTCGATGGCACGTATATTACGACCTTCACGCCCAATGATCCTTCCCTTCATCTCGTCATTGGGAAGATTAACTACTGATACGGTAACTTCAGAGACATAATCAGATGCAAAGCGCTGAATGGAATTAACGATAATGTCCTTTGCTATGCGGTCGGCATCCTGCTTTGTCTTCTCTTCCATCTGTTTGAGCATTGCAGCAAGGTCATGACTGTACTCTCTCTCAGCTGCTTCAAGGACCAAAGCCCTTGCATCGCTGATCGACAGACCTGACACTTTCTCGAGTTCGGACTGCTTACGGGCTTCGATCTCCCGGGCGCGATGCTCGAGTTCTGCAATCTTAGCCTGCTTGTCTTCGATCTCCTGCTGTTTCTTCTCAACAGAGGCCTGAATACGCTCAATGTTCTCTTCCTTCTGTTCGAGTCTGTTACGTTCTTTTGCAATCTCCTGGCGTTTCTCCCTGGCTTCGTTCTCTAATTCGTGACGAGCTTTGGATACTTCCTCCTTAGCCTGCAAAAGAAGTTCTCTCTTATTGCTCTCCCCTTCCTTCTGGGCATTTGCAATTATCTTCTCGCTGTCTGCGAGAGACTTGGCAAGATCTTCCTTCAACTGCTTCTGCTGTGCAGACAGACCGCGTTTGTAGAAGATCGATGTGCATATTAACCCAAGGCCGAGGCCAACAACAAGACCAATGATTAAAAATAACCACTCCACTGTTGGTACTCACCTCCAATATTAAGTTGTCAAAGTTCAATTTGTAAAAGTGGCTCTGACAAGCCATTTATTATAATAAAAATATTTGAGCGCTATGTCAACCTTTCGAGTGGCTCCTAAATTACAAAAAATTGACTTTTTGCAACAAAGAGCCCAAAATACGCTCATGATCATTAATTATACAGTACCCGGCAAAGATGACGGACGCGAGATAATGCGCATACTCGGCACTGAATTCAAGATGAGCCGTCAGATGATAAAGAAGCTTAAGTTCGGCGGCACCGTCGAGCTCAACAGCGTACATGCTACGGTAAGAGAGCACGTTAAGGCCGGTGATATTCTATACTGTGAGATGGAAGAGACATGCGGCGTAATAAAGCACCCGGAAGAGATAGTATTCAGGCACGAGGACGAACACTACATTGTATGCGATAAGCCCTCCGGCATCGTGACACACCCCACACACGGCCATCTCGACGATTCCCTGCTGACCAGGCTGTCCGACGGCACCCTTCACCCCGTTATAAGGCTCGACAGGGAGACGAGCGGGCTTATCCTGATTGCCAAGAACGGCTATTCACACAACACTTTGACTGTCTGCGGCGAACTGAACAAGAAATATCTGGCTGTATGCTATGGAAGATTTGACGAAGATACCGGGACTATAGACGCACCTATTGCCAGGCGCGAAGGATCTGTCATGATCCGTGAGGTTACGCCTGCCGGCAAGAGATCCGTTACTCACTATAAGACTCTTCTCTATGATGAAGCCAAAAACCTGTCACTTGTAGAGTTTGAACTGGAGACCGGACGGTGCCACCAGATAAGAGTTCACTCACAGTACAAGGGGCATCCGCTTGCCGGCGACGGGCTGTACGGACCGAATTCAAACGATAATCCTTCCGAGCTGTATCCCAATTCTGAGACTATAGACCGAATTATCGGGAGATGCGCTCTTCACGCGTATTATCTGTCTTTGTATGATCCTTTCGAGAAGTGCGGCAGGGTGTTCAGATCCCCTCTGCCTGATGACATGAGGAATCTGTTCTCATCTCCTGAACTGGTTGATGAGGCTCTTGGCAAGATTTACTGACTCTTCATCTGATTTGCCTGACAAAAGCCTTGATACTTCAAGAACTTTGCCTTCTTCATCAAGCTTTGTAACGGATGCAGATGTATTATCTTCGCTCCTGCTCTTCGTAAGCATATAATTATTGTCTGCGGCGGCACAGATCTGGGATGTATGCGACACACACAGAACCTGATGCTGCTCCCCTATGGAATGGAGCTTATAGGCGATCGCTACGGATGCCTTGCCCGATACCCCCATATCGATCTCATCGAAAACAAGAGTCGGGATACTGTCACATCTGCTCAGTATATTCTTGACTGCAAGCATGATCCTTGATGCTTCACCGCCTGATACGATCGATGACAGGGGCTTTGCTTCCTGCCCCGGATTGGCACTGAACATGAATCTGATATCATGAGTGCCGTGAGACGAGAAGAACCTGTCATTAGGTCTCTTAGTGAACTCTACCTTGAATAATGAGTCAGGCATCTCCAGATCAGCAAGTTCCTTTACGATATCTGATTCAAGTTCTCCGGCAGTCTTTCTGAGCACACTATCAAGCTTGTCGGAGGCACTGAGAAGTTCAGACTCCAGAACATGACGCTTCTTCTTAAGCTCAGAGACTATCTCCTTATTGTTCTCGAACGAATCAAGCTCCGCTTTTGCATCGCTACTGAACTTCAGTAAATCTTCGACCGTATCGCCGTATTTGGACCTCAATTCATATATCTTGCTGATCTTGCGGTCAGTATCTTCCTTGACTTTGGGATCATAATCGAGTTCTTCGAGGAGCGCTGTTACTTCCTCGCTGACAGATTGTATCTCGAGAAGAGATGAAGACAGTCTCTGTTCGAGATCACCGACATTGACAGTCTCGCTCTTTATCTTGCCGATAACAGATGCGGCCAGAGATAACTTGGATATTACGCCGCGGTCATTTCCCTGATCATCCAGACACTCAACTGCGATCTGAAGTGATTCTGCGATCCTGGCACCTTCAGCCATCTTCCTCTTCAACGTGAGAAGTTCCTCCTCCATGCCGGGATGAAGTCCGGCCCCGTCTATCTCGGATATCGCAAATTCAAGGTATTCCCTGCGTCTCTTAAGAAGCTCGGGAGACTGCGAGAGGTTGCGTATCTTGAGGACGAGTTCCTTATAATCTGCGAGCTTCTCATCATAGATATCTTTTGCTTTTCTGACATCTTCCCCGCCGAAAGCAAAGAGCATCTCACAATTCTTGTTCTCGTCAAATATAACCTGCGTATCATTCTGTCCATGGACATCTACAAGGAAACTTGCGAGCTGTCTGAGAACTGCCAGTACAACAGTCTTGCCGTTGATCCTGGCAATACTCTTGCCCTCACTGCTGATCTTCCGGCTGATTATGAGAGAGCCTTCTTCAGGTTCTATATCAGTATCTTTGAGAAATGCATCAAATCCCTCATCTGTTACATCCGTTATGTCAAAAACAGCCTCGACGTAAGCATATTCTGAATCAGATCTTATGATATTGCGGCTGGCCTTATCCCCCATGATAAGACCCAGAGCGTCAACAAGAAGACTCTTGCCGGCCCCTGTCTCACCGGTTATGACATTCAGTCCCCTGCCGGGTTCAAAAACTGCATGAGAAATAACAGCAAAATTACTGATCTCAAGTCTTGTCAGCATTCACCTGCTCCAATTACAAGATCATTCAATGTTGACACGAGCGCAGCGGCCTCATCCATTCCCGAGGAGGCCACGAACACCGTGTCATCACCGGCGATCGTTCCTACGATACCTGACAGATGCATGGAATCGAGAGCAGATGCAGCTGCCTGAGCCATGCCGGGAAGTGTCTTGATAACAACGATATTCATTGCATTCTCAATTGTCCTGACAGAATTGGAGAACACCGCCAGAAGACGGCCGGGAGCCGAGTCACCGGTCCTGTCGAGAACTGCGTATTTGGTGCTTTTATTCGGAAGCGTTACTTTGATGATCCCCAGATCTTTAATATCTCTGGATACTGTTGCCTGGGTAGTATTGATCCCCGATTCACGAACAAGAGACGTAAGCTCTTCCTGTGTCGTTATATCCTGCTCCCTGATGAGCTTAAGTATCATTTCCTGTCTGGAGTTCTTAGCTGTTTTCATAAAAGCTCCCCCTCATGATTATCTTCCGGCGGATGACATTAAAGAAACCTTCGGGATTAAAGTCAATTGTCTTGAGCATCTTCCCGCATGTTTTGATGACAACTCTGTCATTATCTTCAAAATCCACCAGATCACGGCCGTCAAGACATATGATCGGCGGTGTCTCAAAAGGTTCCACGATTATCTCGATAATGCTGTCGGGACTTACAACATAGCTGAATCCGCTGAAAGTATGAGAGCAGTTTGTCGTAATGATCATTTCTCTCATGCCGGGCATCAGAACGGGACCGCCGGCAGCAAGATTATATGCAGTAGAACCGGTAGCCGTGGATATTATCAGACCGTCCCCAATAAATCTCTCGGCGACCTGACCGTCCACCTTAAGGAGGAGCTTAACAGTATGGAGCTTCGCACCGCGTCCGATCGAGCAGTCGTTAAGGCACAGCCCCTTCTCCTTAAGAACGCCGTCTTTGCTATATACACTGACATCAAGTCTGCTCCTGCACAGTATCTTGTAGTCGCCTTTGACGATCCTGCCGATGCATTCGTCAATACCGTCTTCCTCTATCTGCGCCAGGAAACCGATGCTTCCTTTGTTGACTCCGATAAAAGCAGCATCAGTATCGCCATACTCAGCTGCGGTGGCAAGGAAAGTACCGTCACCGCCGATAGAGATTATGACATCAGGTGACGCAGCAGACAGGTCTTCATAAACAACGCCGTCCAGCGAAGGAAACTCTCCTTCATCAGCGGGCTTAAGAACGGGAACTGCCCCGTACTTAAGTATCGCCTTTGCAGTTTCATATGCACAGGCATATCCTTGATCTCTGTTTGTATTAACTTTAATTCCAATGCGCATATGAATATTAAACCATTAATCTGAATAAAAATACAGTACCGGCAGTTAATTTTTGCGCAATATCCTGTTGAATATACTCTCTGAATCTATTCCCGCGATCTCCCTCTGTCTATCGGCAGATGCGGCACTTATCAGATCGTTCTCAACAGCGATCGGTGTAACCCTGATGTCCGGAGCGATCTTCTGGAGCTCGTTGCGGACGGCTTCGCCGGCACCACCCGACAGTACGCCTTCTTCGCACACGTACACCCTGGAAGCCTTACCGATCAGTCCGAGCAGCTCCCTTGCAGGAACGGGCTTTACAAGTGACAGGTTTATGTGTTTGCCGTAGAGCCCCGCTTTCGCGAGTCTTGAATATGCGATCTCGCACTCCCGGCACATTACTCCGACCGAGATGAGAGCATAGTCATTGCCGTTATCGGCAACAAGGTGCGGGCGGATGCAATCTTCAGGATCATCATATAATGCATCCTCATAATCGGAAGAGCCTCTCGGATATCTGACTGCACAAGGGCCGCTTATCTCATTTATGCAGTAATGCAGGATATTTCTGAGATCAGAATAGTCTCTTGCGGCAAACACCGTCATATAAGGCATGGAATTCATGAAAGAGATGTCCCGAAGCCCGTGATGGGTATGACCGTCATGTCCGACAAAGCCTGCTCTGTCTATCGCAAAAACGACATGATTATTCATGAAGCAACAATCATGGACGATCTCATCATACGCCCTCTGAAGGAAAGATGAATATATGGCAACAACCGGAACAAAGCCGGATATCGCCAGGCCTGAAGCCATCGTAACACAGTGCTCCTCTGCTATTCCGCAGTCAAAAAACCTCTTCTTATACTGTGACGCAAACTCCGTCAGTCCCGTGCCCATTGCCATGGCAGCACATACGGCAACGATCCTATCATTAGCCGACGCTTCATCGATCAGTGCTTTGCCGAAAGCCGTGGTAAATGTCTCCTTACCCGGCGGAATTACGCCCTTATCAAGATCGAAAGGTCCGACTCCGTGATAATCAGAAGGATGCTCCTCCGCGAATCTGTAGCCTTTGCCCTTGGATGTGGCAACGTGAATGAGAACAGGATCCGCAATATCCTTGACTGCATTGAACGTGTCGATCATCGTCTCGATGTCATGACCGTCAACCGGGCCGTAGTATACGATCCCCAGATCCTCAAATATGGATGGAGTCTTTCTGTACGTAATGAACCTGAACCAGTCCTTGATAGCCAGTATAAACTTGATCAGTGGTCCGCCTATAAGAGGTATCTTCTTAAGGAAGGATTCTGTCGACCTCTTTGCATTGATATATCCCCGTTTGGTCCTGATCTTAGCTAGATGCTTGGACATACCGCCAACATTCTTATCGATGCTCATCTCGTTATCGTT
>DFIB01000097.1:0-3393 GCA_002371375.1 Mageeibacillus sp. UBA3708
CATGATGGACGATGCCGATCTTATCTCCGGATACTACGGTCCCTTTGAGGCCGGTGATGAACTTACTTTCGTGCTGATCCCTCCGAAGTCAAGGGAGGCAGAGACCCCTGTAGTCCGTATCAGACGCGAGAACACAGAAGACATGGAGTCCACACTGGATGGTCTTACGATCACTCAGCTGGATGCTGATGAGCATTCCTGGGAATTCAAGTACACGCCTGAGACAACAGAAGGCTTTATAGTCGATGTCGAGTGGAGTGAATATGATATCTTAGGTCCTGCTGAAGACGAGTTTATGATAGAGTTCAATAGCAATTCCGGATTTGCTTCTTTTGAGACTGATCCGGAGCCGGACGCATGTGTTCCCGAACCCGGTGAGGGCGGACTGAACGGCCGCGGCAATAAGATGACTTTTACCAGGAAAGATATTGCAGAAAGCGGCATAGATCTCAGGATCACTCTTAAGGAAGGCAGTAAGATCGAGGTCATCAAGACTATGGTGAATGACGTGGAGAACGAATATGTTCCGAACGACCGCGAGCTTCCTGAGGGCGACGGCGGAAGAAAGCACATGTCTGACTGCGACTGGTTCTCAGAGAAAGACGGTGTGCTCACCATATCCATACCGGGAGATCTTGAAGATAATTTCGTATGGATCGATATTGAGTATGAAGGTGAGTATGGACCCGGACCTGACGCACCTTGTTTCCACGATAACGAGATGCAGGTCTTCTATGATGACCGTGGCGGTGATGCCAGTGTCGAGCTGGGTGGTGAAATTGTAGGCACAGGCTGGTTCGGCGATTTTGAATCCGGCGATGAGTTTACTTTTACTCTGAGATCACCTGAAGTCAGATGGGGAGAGACTCCGGTCGTACGTATCAGGCAGGAGAGCGGGATCAGGTCAACAGAGGGTGACGACGGCCTCAATCCGGTTACCCCGGTCGACGCAGATAAGCACGTATGGGAATTCACTTACACTGCTGACGGTGACGAAGGCTTCATAGTCGATATAGAGTGGAGCGTATACGATACTTATGGTGCAGGTCCCGATGAGTTTGCGATCGAGATAGAGAATAATCCTGAATTCGGTGAGTATGCCGTAACTACAGGATTTGGCGGTTCTATGCCGGAGCCTAACGGCGGCAGATGTAAGAAGTTTATATTTGACAGGGAAAGTGTCAAAGACAGCGGAATGGCAACAGAGTTTACACCTGTCAGCATCGACGCTATCGATACCATATGGATCGACTACGGCAACTTTAATTACGGATTTGTAGCTGACGGCCGCGAGCTCGAAGAGGGCGATAACAGACAGTATATGTCTGAATGTGAATGGATATCCGTGAATAACGGTGTGATAACGGTTACATTGCCGCTGCCCGAAGATGAAGAAGATAACTACGCTAGGATCTACATCGAGTACTATGGTGACCATGGAGATCCCGGTCCTGAAGGATATTTCCCTGAAGACGGTAAGTTCTTCGTAGATTACGATATGCGTGAGAATCCTGATACGCATCAGCCAGAGGCAACGGTAGTACTTGGTGATTCAGTACTGCGCAGCTGCGACGAATATGAATTTGAAGCTGATAAGGAATTGACGTTCACGCTCAATCCTCCTGTAGACAGAGTGGATGAAGTAATCCGTATTGATATCTATGGCAGCGACGGTTACCACTATGCAACGGACGAGCAGAACGAGGATAACAGGATAGTCATCTCTGACGGACAGTTCAAATTTACTCCGCCGTCAGTTGCAGGCTTCAAGATCTACATATCATGGTCAGATTATGATACATTCACCCCGACAGCAGAAGAGGTCCTGGTAGAGATCGGTCCTGATTACTCAGGCGGAGACTATACGATCAGTCCTGCTGCAAGGCCGGAGAACATCATGAACGAGCCCAACGGCGGAAACGGCGTAAAGTACCTTTATGACAGAAATGAGGTGCCGGATGGTATCACTGTTGTTATTACACACAAGGATGGTTATGTGATAGACAACATCTGGTTCAACGATGAGACCTATATCCTTGACGGACGCGAGAAAGATCCGGAAGACACCAGAAAGTACATCTCCGAGAGTGATCAGATTACCGAGACTGACGGAGTGGTAACAGTTACGATACCCGGTGATGAAGAACGGAACATGATGTATCTCGGATTCAATTTCTATGAAGACGGCGGCCATGACGAACCTCATGATACAGGTGAGCTGCGCATCGATGCCGGTGATGCCGGAGTAGAGTATGCATTTGTCAAGGACGGAGTAACCGGAGAGTATGCTGACTACAGTTCGAATTACGGCTTCGATGATCCTCTGATCATCGATCCGGAGAATGAGCCTGATCAGATACTGATCAAGTTTGTTCCTGCAGGCGAGGAAGAACTCAAAAATCCCGTCAGGATATCCGTCGAGTACAGCGGCAGGCCAAGTGTCAATGAAGTAAGGAAGATGCCGGCTGACAATATCATCGTCCTTGAGAAGAACGACGGATGGGGTGTATACAGGATCGACCTTGCCGATGAAGGCAGCATGACGAACAACGAGTACAAGATAAGAGTCGTAGGCAGTGACGGATACGATCCTCTGGTTGATAAGGAAGCGGAAAAGATCTACACCTATCAGCAAGATGAGACGATCGTACTCGATCTTGGAGAGAACGAACCCGCATACGTGCTGGCTGACGTCAATTTTGGCAGAGTGCAGACTATCGAGAGAGGTACTGACGGCAAGTATTCATTCGTACCCGAGAATACGGCGGGATTCGTGGTCAGCATCTATGAGACAGAGGAAGATCTGAATTATGAACGCACTGTCCCGGGCCCCGGAGAGATGAGTCTGAATTACAGGACGTTCTACCGCGATTATCCTGATGGAGCGGCGAACAAAAGCGGAATCGGCTATGAGACCGATCCCAACGCTTCGGCTACGAACGGCAGCGGAGAAATGTCGGTGGTTATCCTTGACGAGAATACATCTTCATTCACGTTTGTCATCAATGTAGATGCAGATGAGTGCAGAGATGTAAGCGTCAATGTGAACGGCGTTGACGTGACGGATCAGATCACGGACGGCAAGTTTGTCTACGACATTGCTGAGTACGGGAACTTGACCGAGCCTGTATTCGAGTTCTATTACCGCCGCACGTACAGCATCACTGCACCTTCTGTAACAGGTGGAACAACAGATGTTGCGGCATCTGCAAAAGAAGGTACAGAAGTAACGGTTACAGCCACACCTTCCACGGGATATGAACTCAGCGGTATAACCGTTAAGACCGCCGGAAATGTGGATGTGGATGTAACAGACGGCAAGTTCATAATGCCTTCGGATGACGTTACAGTAACATCAGCATTCAGCAAGATCGATTACACGGTAACGGCAGG
>DFIB01000097.1:3477-14044 GCA_002371375.1 Mageeibacillus sp. UBA3708
TATCAGTTGATAAGGCAACTGCAAATTACGGTGATGTTATTACTGTAACAGCAACTCCTGCAACGGGTTATGAGCTTGATACAGTAGAGATTGACGGAACTGCAATTGCCGGAACGACCTTCACGATGCCTGCAAAGGATGTAACTGTAACAGCAACATTTAAGAAGACAGATTATACGATCACGATCGGTGAATGCGTGAACGGATCTGTATCAGTAAGTCAGACGACTGCGAATTACGGTGACGTGATCCTTGTAACGGCTACGCCGGACGAAGGTTATGAACTGATCTATTTCCAGGTTGACGGAGGCGATTATGCAGGCACTGCATTCAATATGCCTGCAAAGAACGTAACAGTGACTGCCACATTCAGGAAAGCTGATTACAGTGTAACTGTCGGGCAAGTGCAGAACGGCTCAGTATCAGTTGATAAGGCAACTGCAAACTACGGTGATGTCATTACTGTAACTGCAACCCCTGCAGAAGGCTACGAACTCGATACGATCAAAGTCGACGGTACAGCAATATCCGGCAATACCTTCACGATGCCTGCAAAGAACGTGACGGTAACAGCTGTGTTCAAGGAGATCCTGAAGGATTATACAGTATCCCTTGATTACGACTCTTCAATGGCAACCGTTAGCGGTATTGCCGCAAGCACGACAGCACATGAAGGCGATGAGTACACTTTCAAGGTAACACCTGTATCTGGTTATAAGATCACTTCCGTAAAGGCAAACGATACAGTTCTCAGTGCCGATTCGAGCGGAAACTACAAGACAACGCAGCCTGCATCTGACCTTGTGATCAAGGTAACATGTGAGGAGATCCCCGCATCATATTCCTGGCAGAAGATCTCAGGCAAGTGGTACTACATCGACAGCAACGGTAACAGGATGACCGGATTTGCAACCATCGACGGAAAGATGTACTTCTTTGACAAGACAGGTGCAATGCAGACCGGATGGATATCCGAAGGCGGCGAATGGTACTACGCGAACAAGTCCGGAGCTCTGCAGACAGGCTGGCTGAAGATCAGTAAGGTTTGGTATTATTTCGCGGCGGATACGGGAGTAATGGCAGAAGGTCTTAAGAAGGTTGACGGTGTGCTCTACTGGTTCAAGTCATCGGGAGCGCTCGCCAGCGGCTGGTATAAGAATGAAGACGGTTCGTATTACTACTTCACGACGAACGGAGCCGTAAAAGGATGGAAGCAGATCAGCAAAGTATGGTATTACTTCGATAAGGATTCCGCACTCATGGTGACAGGCGTTCAGAAGATCGACGGTAAGTTCTACATCTTCGCTTCATCGGGTGCAATGCAGAAGTCCGGATGGAAGCAGTGTGGAGATGACTGGTACTATCTCAACAAGGGCGGCGATGCTTATGTCAGCAAGTGGCTTAAGAGCGGCAAGAAATGGTATTACTTCAAGGAAGACGGCAGGATGGCTGCGAATGAATCTCTTGTGATCGACGGCAAGACATATGAATTCGACGGATCAGGTGCTATGAAGTAAAGCATCACCGGAAACGGTCCGGAAGATCATTTAGTCAACAAATGGCGCAAGATGCGATGACCTGCATTTTGCGCCATTTTAGGTTATAATTAGTTGTCAAACTTTTGTGAGGACCGGTCGCTAAAGAGGTGCATCATGTCATATTATACGAACGATGAGGAATTAGAGAGAGACAAAGAAAGCGGACTCTACAAGACGGTTGTAGTGCTGAATATTATCCTGTGCGGCTGTTACGGTTTTATCGCCAAAGATGCCGTTTTTGCCATAGGGAAGATGATAGGATCAGGGACACTGTTTGCCGGAACATCTCTGCCGGCCGTTGTCGTAAATGTTTATGCAGTGATCGAACTGCCGATATGGATAGGAATCCTGATATGCATTATGGCGCGCATGCCTAACAGGATGATTGAGAGACTGTTTGTTGTTCTTACTTTCGGGATGGTAGTCAATTGCATTTGCGAGATGATATTGAGCGGATGGGAAATGAACGGCGCCGCATTATTGGCATATGCTTTTGCAGTTTCAGGTTATTTCTCGCTGGTGTGGATGCTGTTTACCGGTAACATGAAGTTTGCAGGGCAGATATGGTATCTTCCGGGACTGCTGACAGGTCTGTCTTTATTCCCTCTTGTGACTGACTTCTCACATGTTTCAGATCAGGCTTTGCGTTCAGTTACGTCTTTTGTTACGATGATCATACTGCCTGTGTCATTGATGCTTTTTATGTTCTGTTGTGCAAGATGGGCGTCGAGGCGGTATTTGCCGGATGATGACGAAATCAAGACCACATATACGCCTGTGCAGACATATAACCTCAGGCCGCTTGATATTCCGCAGTCATCTGAAGAGGAGACGAAGATGAAATGCCCGTACTGCGGTGCTCCGAGGAACCTTGGAGACAGGATCTGCAGCAGATGCGGCAGGGAGGATAAGAGTGGAGAGCAGTGAACAGTTCATCATATGATAGAATAAGCGGGGGAGGGCAAAACAATGATGAATAATCCGAATTATCAAGTCAATCCGGCGGGTAATAACATCAATTCCTTCCGGATGGTATGCGGGATCCTGTCGATCCTGCAGCTGATCTGGGCGGTAATCCAGGCAGTAACCCATATCAAGACATACAGGACAATGGGGAACTTCGTTATGCTTGCCGGATCTGTCATCCTTCTGCTCACGATATGCTTCTGGGCGGCATACATGATCCTTATCTTTGCAGACAAAAGCAGTAAGAGTCTGGCTGATGTAACGGCCGCTACTGCGTTGTTGGGACTCTTTGTAATGATCTTTGATTTCTACCTTGTAGGATGGACGATCAATGTCAAGTATATCTTATCGTTCGGACAGACGGCATTGGTATTCGGCCCGATGACTGCATTACTTGTATCAAAGGATAAGCGGATGTTGCGTAATGCATGGTTTCTCCCGGGAATACTGTGCGGAATAATATATTTGTATTCCTACGTGACTTCAGCCCGATATGCTTTCAATTCGTTGTTGATGTTCCTCAATTATCTGTTTTTCCCGGTGTGCACGGTTGTATTTGTTTTTTTCTTCATGAAATGGATGGCAGACCGTGATCCGGATGCCCGTGCAGTTCCCGTGAACAACATGTACGTGAATCCTAACATGTATGCACCGCCGCCGTACATGCCGCAGCCGATGTCACAGCAGCAGATTCCTCCGCAGCAGATGCAGCCTGTGCCCGGTGCAGGATACGGAGCACCGTTGATCCTGTGCAGATCATGCGGCAAGCCATTGGAGGCAGGGGATAAATTCTGTGATAATTGCGGTACACCCCGTCAGCCCAGATTCTGTTCCGGATGCGGCAATCCGATCTCGCCGGATGCCAGATTTTGTGATAGATGCGGTAAACCCCTATAAAATATAAAAGGAGAATCAGAAGATGAAAAAGACACTGGCATCGCTACTGATCCTGTCACTCATGGTCATGCCCCTTGCTTCCTGTAACAAGGCGGGCGGCGGGACCGGGGATTCGTCAGCAGCAACGACGCAGACATCTGCATCAGAAGAACCATCGGCTCCGAGTTCCGATACATCTTCAACAGAGACTCAGCAGCCCGGCAATAAGTGGGCTGATGCTGATCCTGCAGAAATCTTAAGCAAACTCACACTTGAACAGAAAGCTGCACAAATGGTTCAGCCTGATATCAAAAAGATGAATCCTGACAAGATGGAACAGAATGACTACGGTTCTATACTGTCCATCTTTGACAAATGGCCGCAGGACGATCAGAACACGTGGATCAAAAGGATTCGCGATTATCAGCTCAAGGCATTGTCTTCCGAGGCAGGCATTCCTTATATCTACGGGCAGGATTCTGTTCACGGGTTGTATGGAGTTAACGGCAGTATCGTTTATCCCCATAACATAAATGCCGGTGCCGCCAATGATCCTGAACTCATGTACGAGTATGGCAAGGCTGTCGCAAGCGACATGAAGCATGTCGGAACGATCTTTAATTTCGGTCCGTGTGTTGCGGCAGCCCAGGATCCCAGGTGGGGAAGGACATATGAGTCAATGTCATCCGATCTCGGAAGGATGACGGCTCTTGCCGAGCAGTTTATCAAAGGACAGCTTGATGAAGGCGTCATTGTATGCCCTAAGCATTTCTTCGCTGACGGCTATTGCGAATTCGGCTCAGGTGAGGGTGATTTCCTGATCGACAGAGGTGATGCGAAGCTTACGGAAGATCAGATCAATGAACAGCTTCAGTCTTACAAGAGGTTCATCGACGCAGGTTCCCAGACGATCATGATAACTCATTCTTCTGTCAACGGCGTAAAGATGCACGAGAACGGTGACCTTATCATGAGGCTTAAGAATGAGCTTGGATTCAAAGGATTCATCATTTCTGACTGGGAATCGATCCACAAGTGTTCCGGAGCAACGCTCTATGATCAGGTCGTTAATTCGGTCAATTCAGGAATCGATATGCTTATGGAACCCAACGATTACGAGAAGTGCCGCCAGTATATCGTTGAGGCAGTCAACAAAGGCGATATCACACAGGAACGTGTTGATGATGCCGTCCTCAGGATACTGACTGTTAAGAAGAATGCCGGTGTTTTCGCGGATCCTATGCTGGAGAACACGAACCCTTCGTATGATTTCGCTTCCGACCATGGCAAGGAGATCGCAAGAAAACTCGCCGCAGAGTCTCTTGTGCCGATCAAGACCGGCAAGAACATCACGATCAAGCCCGGAATGAAGGTCTTTGTTGCAGGCCCCGCAGCCGATGATACAGGCGTTATGTGCGGTGGCTGGACAATGCTGTGGCAGGGTTCAAGTGATGAGCAGAACGGTTCAAAGTGGATCATGAACGGAAGTACCATCCTGAGCGCACTGAATCAGCAGGCACAGGCAAAGGGCTTTACGGTCGTTACCGATCCTTCCGAGATAGATTCCTGTGACATGGTCCTTCTCTGTATCGGCGAGGTGCCTTATGCGGAGTGGTATGGTGATACAGAAGATTTGTCGATAACCGGATCATGCGCGCTTCCCGGCAATCAGGAGGCCATCGAGTTTGCGAAGAAGTCCGGCAAGCCTACAACGACTCTCCTTGTATGCGGACGTAACGTGATCATCAATGATTACATTGACAATTGGGATTCATGCATCATGTGCTATCTGCCCGGTTCTGAAGGCGGCAACGGAATCTGTGACGTCCTTACCGGAGACGCAGAATTCAAGGGCACGCTTCCGATGCCGTACTACTCGTCTGTTGACCAGATCGGTACAGACAAGTGCTGGCATGATGTGGGCTGGTCGGCAGCTCAGTAATATGCGGGCTTCAGCCGAGTTCTTCCAGACTGTTGAGGAATATATCCCTGATCTGGATCTTCGCTGAACCGTAATATCTGAAGAATAGCGGATATACGCCGTCGGGAATGGATACACCGGCGGCGTATCTTTTCCACTCATATGATGCGTCTCCCTCATCCATGTCTATCCTTCCGACGGGTTCACCGTCCTCTGCAATGAAGATATCGATATGCGATGATTCCGTTGATTCATTAATGCGTGCCTGAAGCCTGACATTATCCTCCTCCGAACGCTCGTCAATCCTTACGGGCCCATCGAAAACAACTCTGTTCTCATCGTTCTCGAACCTGGCAACAACGCCGATCTCCGACACGCTCCTGAAGTCGAAATACTTATACCCTATCAGTGTATTGTTCTCGACCTCTCCGATGAATCTCTCGTCACCGCTGTTGGTTACATTGGGGAATGCCAGCTTATATACTGTATTACATCCGTGAGGCATAAACCCGTTCGTAAGATTGCAGCATATTACAGCGGGATATGATCCTGTGCCATGAAGCGGACCTTTGTTAAGACCGCATGACGTGAATTCGACCTGATCAATGGAGCCGTCCTCTTTGATGAATACCTGCTGGGCACATGCCTGCCTGCTGTAGTCAGATTTGTGTGTTAGACGGTGGAAAAAGACATAATACTCATCTTTGATCTGCACAATGCTACCGTGTGTTGTTCCGGTCATGTTGAGCTTGTTCTCCAGAGTCCTGCCCTTATACCCGACATCTCCGTTAGATACTATCGTTCCGCCGAATACAAAATCCCTGTCAGGATGATCTGACGTGGCGTAACACAATTCGTGGTTCTGCCATGATGAATAGATGAAATAGTATTTGCCGTTGAACTTACGGATGGATGATCCCTCGAAGAAGGGATGTGTCTCAAAGCTTGTTCCTTTGACCTTGTAGGGGATGATGTGATGAGGTTCTTCCTTGACAGTCAGCATATCATCTTCCAGTGTCAGCATGATCGCACCATTGATGCTGTCAGGGTAGGAGAGTATCTCCTCCTTTGACCTGCCGAACATTCCGCATTCGATCTCGAGGACTTCCGGGTTGTCCTGCCCCTTGTCTTCCTCATATCCGTATTGGGTTCCGTAATATACTCTAATCACACCGCCATCATTCATTACCGCCGGATCAAAGCAAACATATCTCATCATTATGCTTCCGTCTTTGTAATGGACTGTGCCGTGATACTCAAAAGGTCCCTGAGGTCTGTCGGATACTGCGACCTTGATAGCTCCGCTGTATCCGCCGTATCCGTAATCGCCGCCGAGACAGTAGAACAGATAGTACCTGCCGTCGTTGCCCTGAACACAGTCCGGAGCATACATGAATCTTGGGTTGGGGTAGTCGGGATCCTGATCTGCCCTGTATGACACTCCTTCAAATCTCCAGTCAGAAAGGTCATCCAGCGGAGCGGAGTATACTACATAATCCTGCATACAGAATGTGTATCCCCCCTCTTTGTCATGTGATCCGTACAGGTATACCCTGTCTCCGAAGACATGCGGCTCACCGTCAGGAATATATTCATTTAGGGGGAGAAATGGATTGTAGACTTGCTTTCTCATCGCGGAAACCTCCATAAAAGAAGACTGATTTAACTGATTCTTAGTATATTACAAAAACGGATGACATTAATGTACAAATTAAGATGATGCTTTTGGATATAAAAGATAGGCGCAGACTCAGTTTTATCCGGATTGACCAATTGATCCGGAATTCCGTGAAGAACCAGTGATTCTGTGCTGAGAATCCCGTAAATTAAGCAAACTTGAGGCAATATCAAAAAAAGTCAAAAACCTGTGGATTTTTACGGAAAAAGCGTTATACTTATCGTAGTTAGCACTCGGGCGATAGGAGTGCTAACCAATCAAAACGAAAGGAGCGCGCAGTTCTTATGACACTTGACAGCCGCAAAAAGCAGGTTCTTAACGCCATTGTTGATGACTATGTATCGACATACGAGCCGGTAGGCTCTAAGTCTCTCATTGAGCGTCATAATTTCACCGTCAGTTCGGCGACGCTCCGCAATGAAATGGCCGAACTGGAGAAGATGGGCCTGATCGAGAAGCCTCATACGTCCGCGGGAAGGATTCCGTCTGACAAGGGATACCGCGAGTACGTTGATTCACTTCTCATGTATGATGACCTGTCTGAACGTGAAAGGACAGACATCGAGAACAGGATATCGGGAAGCGTCAATGACATCACCGACCTGATCAGGACGGCAACCGATACACTGTCGGAGCGTACAGGCTTTGTATCACTGTATATGAGTCCGAGGCTTCACAAGAGCTTCCTCAAGCAGCTCAAGATGCTGATGATCGAGCCGGGTAAGGCACTTGTCGTCATCGTATTATCTGCAGGCGTTGTAAGGGATAAGGTCGTAAGGATCCCTAATTTCCTGACAGGCGAGCAGATCATGCAGATATCCGATTCCGTCGAGCAGAACCTGACAGGCAAGCCGCTGGATGAGATAACACTTGTTACGGTTGCTTCGTCCATGAAGGCGGCAGATATACCTGATGCGATGATGAACCAGATCATATATGAGGCATATACGGCTATCAAGCAGGCTGACAGTCTTAATATCTACCTTCAAGGTGAGAATAAGATGCTGCAGCTCCCTGATTTCGGAGAGCTTGCAAAGGCGAGAAATCTCCTTGATTCCCTCTCCAACGACGGAATGGTGGCAGGTTATGTCAACGAGCTGCATCCGGCAGATGAAGTGAATGATGACTCGTTCATGATCAGGATCGGTCAGGAGATAACGCTGGACGGACTTCAGGACTGTTCTTTCATAACGACCACATACAAGATCGGAGATGACATATCGGGCAACATCGGTGTTATCGGACCTAAGAGGATGGAGTATCAGAAAGTAATCTCACAGATCAATTTCGTGAGGAAGACACTTAACGATAAAATCAAAAAACTTACAGAATAAGGAGAAGACATGGCAGACACAAAAGACAATGAAGAGATCATTTTCCCTGAGGATGAGACAGAAGAGTCCGGGGAAGTGAAGGAGGAAGTATCCGAAGACGAGGATGCCGCAGAGGCGTCTGAAGCAGAGGAGACACCTGCCGGTGAAGGCAGTGAGGAACCGCAGACCGATGCTTCGGATGAGATGGAGAAGAGATATCTTGCGCTGTATGCGGAGTATGAGAATTTCCGCAAGCGTACGGCAAGAGAGAAAGAGAAGCTTTATCAGGATGCGGTTGCTGATGTAACAGGTCAGTGGCTGTCACTCCTCGATAATATAGCAAGAGCAGTCGATTCAACGAAGAACGCTGATGAGAATTCTGTAGAGAGCGTTGTTGCCGGGATCGAACTTTTGCAGAAGCAGGCAGATGATGTCCTCGACAAGATCGGCGTCAAAGTTATCGATGCCGGCAGGGGAACGAAGTTCGACCCCAATCTCCATGAGGCAGTCATGCACATAGACGATGACGAGCTCGGGGAGCAGGAGATCGCACAGGTGTTCCAGAAGGGATACATCTACAAAGAACAGGTAATAAGACATTCAGTTGTCCAGGTTGCAAATTAAGAATAAAGGAGAATACAAAATGGATTTTTACGAGAAAGCAAGTTTGGTGCCTACAGTAATCGAGAGTTCTTCCAGAGGCGAGAGAGCATATGATATCTTCTCAAGACTCCTCAAGGAGAGGATCGTTATACTGTCAGAGGAAGTAAATCACGTAACTGCAAGTCTTATCACGGCTCAGCTCCTCTTCCTTGAGGCAGAGGATCCGGATAAGGATATTCAGTTCTACATCAACAGCCCCGGAGGGTCTGTTACAGACGGACTTATGATCTACGACACGATGAAGCTCATCAAGCCTGACGTTCAGACTATCTGCATGGGTATGGCAGCTTCGATGGGTTCCGTACTCCTGTCGGCCGGAACGAAAGGTAAGAGATGCATCCTTCCCAACGCTGAGGTCATGATCCACCAGCCTTTGGGCGGAGCTCAGGGTCAGGCAACTGAGATCCTGATCGCGGCAGATCACATCAGAGATACAAGAACAAGGCTGAACCAGATCCTGGCAGATGCCTGCGGCAAGCCGCTCGAGCAGCTCATGCAGGATACGGACAGAGATCACTGGATGACAGCTCAGGAAGCTTTGGAATACGGGATCGTAGATAAGATCCTTGAGAGCAAAAAATAATACTTAGGAGGCGATAAATATGGCAAAAGTAATAGGTATAGATCTGGGTACAACAAACTCATGTGTTGCGGTTATGGAGGGTTCCGAGACAGTCGTAATCCCCAATCCCGAAGGTGACAGAACAACTCCTTCAGTAGTTGCTTTCGCCAAGGACGGCGAGAGACTCGTAGGCAAGGTAGCTAAGCGTCAGGCAGTTACCAACCCTGACAAGACGATCCAGTCGATCAAGCGTGAGATGGGTTCCAACTACAAGGTAAACATCGACGATAAGACTTACACACCGCAGGAGATCTCCGCAATGATCCTCAGTAAGCTTAAGGCAGATGCGGAAGCTTATCTCGGCACACCGGTAACACAGGCGGTAATCACTGTTCCTGCTTACTTCACCGACTCACAGCGTCAGGCAACAAAGGATGCCGGTAAGATCGCAGGCCTCGAGGTTCTCCGTATCATCAACGAGCCTACGGCGGCATCCCTCGCTTACGGGCTTGACAAGGAGAACGATCAGAAGATCCTTGTTTTCGATCTTGGCGGCGGTACATTCGATGTGTCCATCCTCGATATCGCTGACGGTGTGTTTGAGGTTCTTGCAACGGCAGGTAACAACCGTCTCGGCGGTGACGACTTCGATAACAAGGTCGTAGATTATCTTGTTGATTCCTTCCAGAAGGCAGAGGGCGTTGATCTGAGATCAGACCGTATGGCAATGCAGAGGCTCCGTGAGGCTGCAGAAAATGCAAAGATCGAGCTGTCAGGCAAGACAACAGCGGAAGTTAACCTTCCTTATATCACGGCTAATGAGACAGGCCCTAAGCACCTTAATGTAACACTTACACGAGCCAAGTTCGATGAGATAACATCCGGTCTTGTGCAGTCCACGATGGAGCCGGTCAAGAGAGCTATGAGCGATGCCGGAGTATCGCCGTCAGATATCGATAAGATCCTTCTCGTAGGAGGTTCGACGAGAATCCCTGCCGTACAGGATGCAGTTAAGAATTATTTCGGCAAGGAGCCTTTCAAGGGCATCAA
>DFIB01000150.1 GCA_002371375.1 Mageeibacillus sp. UBA3708
GGTAGAGCAGGGGACTGAAAATCCCCGTGTCGGTGGTTCGATTCCGCCTCTGGGCACCAAAGCCACTCAGCTGAGTGGCTTTTTTGTTGTCATTTTGTCAGGCTGGAGTATAATTCTACACGTAATAAATCACAATGGGGTATTAGGTTATGGATACAAACTGTATAAAAGACAGCTATTCCAAGTCTTCTTCGGATGTTATTAGAATTCTTGAGACTGATGCTTCAAAGGGTCTTACGGCTAATGAAGCGTCAGCAAGACTTGAGAAGTTCGGCAAAAACACTCTCGGAGAAGAGAAGAAGGTTCCGCTCTGGAAGAGATTCGCATCTCAGTTCGCTGATGCCATGGTAATAATCCTCATCGCCGCTGCAGGATTGTCAGCCTTTATGGCGATGTCAAATAACGAGGGACTTGACGGCTGGATCGACGTTATCGTTATTCTCGCGATCATCATCCTAAACGCAGTGCTCGGCGTATATCAGGAAGGCAAAGCCGATCAGGCTCTTGCAGCCCTCAAGAAGATGAGCAGCCCTAAGACAAAGGTCATAAGAGACGGTGCCGTTACCGTGATCGATTCCGAGGACATCGTTCCCGGCGATATCGTGTCCATCGATGCCGGTGATTCCATTGCTGCCGATATAAGGCTGATAACTTCTTCATCGCTCAAGGCTGAGGAAGCGTCGCTTACGGGTGAATCGGTTCCTGTCGATAAGAATGCGGATGAGGTCCTCGCTCCCGACTGTTCAATCGGTGACAGGTCAAATATGCTGTTCATGGGTACAGCCGTAACATACGGAAGAGCGACGGGCGTAGTTATCGGAACAGCCCGCAACACCGAGCTCGGCAAGATTGCCAACAAGCTCACCAATATGCAGGATGAGGCAACGCCTCTCAAGAAGAGCCTTGATAAGCTTGGCAAGATCCTTGCTGTTGTGTGTATAGTAGTATGTATTATCGTATTCCTCGTAGATGTATTCCTGCAGGGTGCCCATTGGGATGAGGCGCTCATGACGGCAGTTTCCCTTGCAGTAGCTGCAATTCCTGAAGGTCTTGCAGCCGTTGTAACAATCGTGTTGTCGATAGGCATGACAAGGATGGCGAAGAACCGTGCTGTGGTCAAGAGGCTCCTTGCAGTTGAGACATTGGGATGTGTGGATGTTATCTGCTCGGACAAGACAGGTACACTTACTCAGAATCAGATGACGGTAAAGGCACTGTTCGACGGAAGCGAGATGTATGGCGTCGAAGGCAACGGTTATGCTCCGGAAGGTCATCTCGTTAATTCTGACGGAGCTGAAGTACAGCCTTCCGCTAACTGTGTCACGCTCATCAGGGCGGCAGTGCTCTGTAATGATGCTTCGATCAACCGCACAGAGGAAGGCGAATACATCTGTATAGGAGATCCTACCGAAGGATCATTGACGACTTTGGGCAATAAACTCGGTCAGCCCCGGGAAGAGACAAATGCAAAATACAGGAGAGTTGCGGAGCTTCCTTTCGACTCGGACCGCAAGATGATGACGACTTATCATACAGGTGTAACGGAAGGGAAGATTGTCAGCTATACAAAAGGTGCGCCTGATATTATTTTCGCAAGGTGCAACAGGTATGTGAACGGCGATAAGGTCGAGGCGATGACACCTGAGGTGTTGAAGCGTATCAGCAAAGTAAACAATGATTATGCGTCTGGGGCGATCAGAGTTCTCGCTTTCGCGTACAGAGAGTTCGAAGCAGGTCACGAGGCTGAACCTGTCTTTGATGATGAGACAGATATGATCTTCATCGGTCTTATCGGCATGATCGATCCGGCACGTAAAGAAGCAAAGGATGCAATCGCAGTTTGTAAGCAGGCCGGAATAAGAACAGTAATGATCACAGGTGACTATAAACTGTCTGCTGCAGCCATAGCCGATAACCTCGGCATGCTTACTCCCGAGATGAAGGAACATGGCACTGGCGCAATGAGCGGAGAGGAACTGGATCAGGTAACGGATGAGGAACTTACGCATGTTGTCGAGAATACCAACGTGTATGCGCGTGTATCGCCTGAGCACAAGGTGCGTATCGTCGAAGCGCTTCGCAAGAACAAGCACATCGCGTCAATGACGGGTGACGGTGTCAACGACGCTATGGCTCTGAAGGCCGCAGATATCGGTGTTGCAATGGGTATCACCGGTACCGACGTATCCAAGAATGCAGCTGATATGATACTGATGGACGATAATTTTGCTACGATTGTAAAGGCGGTCGAAGAGGGACGCATAATCTATTCGAATATCCGTAAGTTTATCGGATTTCTCCTGTCCTGCAATGTCGGAGAGATTCTTATCATCTTCCTGCTGTCACTTATTCCGGGATCATGGATTCCCGGTATTGCAGCACCTCTGACGGCTATACAGCTCCTGCTTCTTAACCTTGTAACCGACAGCTTCCCGGCATTGGCGCTTGGTCGTGAGGCAGGTGAGCCTGATATCATGCGTCTGCCGCCGAGAAGGTCCGATGAGCCCATTATCAACGGCAGGATGAAGGCAAATATTGCGGTTCAGGCATTGTCGATCTTTGTTGCAGTAGGCGGCGCGTTCCTTCTGACTCTGACAGGCAAGCTCGGCATGGTAGGACTGGAAGGCTCACTTGACACTGCAAGGACGGTTGCATTGGCAACACTCGTCTGTGCGGAGCTCTTCAGGGCATATTCGGCAAGATCGG
>DFIB01000177.1 GCA_002371375.1 Mageeibacillus sp. UBA3708
TCGGAGCATTCATCGAGATGCTTGGTTAATTAAACGAGCTGTTTGATGACTTGTTCTGACGATTGGGATAATCATTCAGATATTAGGGCGGAAGAATCTTCCGCCCTTTCTTTCGCAATAAGAGGTTATGTGATAGAATAACTGCGTTATGTCAGAATTTTTACACTACTATATTTTATTTCAGAATCACACGGATGCTACTGCGATGTACCGCACTCTCAAGAAGAAGTCGGTATATGCTCAGATCAGTCCGACCCCGAGAGAACTCAGTGTCTGCTGCGGAGTGTCTCTGCTTATTCATGGCGAAGATGTAGAGACAATCAAGGCAATTGCCGCAGAAGATGGCCTGAACTATCTCTCAATTGACGGACTCAACAATACATTTGATAACACGAGGCACAAATATGGCTAGAAAATACATAGGAATCGACATCGGATCAACTGCATCGAAGGTATGTGTACTTGAAGAGGGCAGTGAGCCTGTATTTGAGGTGCTGCCTACAGGCTGGAACAGCAAGATCACTGCCGGCATCATCAAAGATGACCTTAAGAAGAGATACGGAGACATCGATGACTCGGCTGTTGTTGCCACAGGCTACGGCAGAATCAGTGTTGACTATGCTGATCATGTCATTACTGAGATCAGCTGCCACGGCAGAGGCGGGTACGAGCTGATCGGCCGCGACTGCACTATCATAGATATCGGCGGACAGGATACCAAGTATATCAATGTTGTAAACGGCAGACCTGTGGATTTTCTGATGAATGACAAGTGCGCTGCAGGCACCGGCAAGTTCATCGAAGTCATGGCTAACAGACTCGGTCTGACGATCGAGGAACTGTTCGAACTTGCTGAGATCGGAGACCCTATATCCATAAGCTCTCTGTGCACTGTATTCGCTGAGTCAGAAGTCATCAACTACATGGGCGAGGGACGGAGCCGTGAGGACCTGGCTTCAGGTGTTATAGATTCTGTAGCTCTCAAGGTTGCGACACTGGTTCAGAGAAAAGAGATCCAGGATACGGTTATCGTGACAGGCGGCTTCAGCAATAACGAATTCTTCGCATCGCTTCTCAGCAAGAAACTCGGCAAGACCGTTACCGCTATGCCTCTCGGAAGATATGCCGGAGCATACGGTGCAGCACTTCTTGCAAGAGAGAAGGACAAGTAGACACCTTACGACAAGAACGGATACGGGCGGCAGCAGGCCGCCCGTTTTTGCTGAAAAAATAAAATAACAGCGAGGCATAAAGCGCGGTCTCTTCTGTGGAAACTCCCATAATAGTGTGATAATATTTAAGTGACTAAAAATCATGGAGGATATTCGGGATGTTCAGAAAATTCAGAGAAAGTCCTTACTTCAGAGCAGGGGTTACCGTACTGATATGCGGCGGAATTCTGATAATGTTCCATAACTGGGTCACAAATACGCACTTTTCAGTCGGATTTGAGACCCTGTTTAAAACAATGGCACCGATTCTTATCGGTGGAGTTTTTGCGTTTATTCTCTGCCCGGTTTACAACGCCTGTGTCAAAGGCAGCTACCGGAAGATGATCAAAGGAGCTCAGAGAAAAGGCTTCTCCATAGGAGCGCTTATTATACATGATGAGGGTGTCCTTGAAGTGGATAAGGACGAGAAACGAAGGATCCTGACTGCTGCCAGAGCATTTGCCTCCCTCGTTTGTGTAATAATCGTAGTCGGCCTGGTCGGTCTGTTTGTATATTTTGTCGTGCCGCAGGTAGTTGAGAGTGCTATCAATCTCATCAATACCATGCCGCAGAGGCTGGATGCTCTTTCTGACTGGTGCGCTGTCAACCTGGCACATTTCCCGATGATAGCGACATGGGTGGATAATATCGCCAACGCGGGCAATAACGAGATACTCGCCTGGATACAGGAGCACATCCTGACCGGCAATGCCGTAAGTATCGCGACAATGATTTCGAACGGTGTACTGACGGCTGTCAAGTATGTCGCAAACGCATTCATCGGACTCCTGATAATGGTATATCTCCTGAACTACAAGGAGAGGCTGTTCGCTATAATGCGTAAGATTGTCAACGCAACATGCGGGCAGAAGAAAAAGGCTGCAATATATGAATTCGCAAGTATCGTGAACGAAACCTTCATCGGGTTCATAGTCGGCCGTATCATAGACTCATTCATAATCGGCGTTCTGACATTCATAGTTCTCAAGATATGTGCGATACCTTTCGCTCTGATGATCAGCGTTATCGTGGGAATCACCAATGTAATACCTTTCTTCGGACCGTTCATAGGAGCGATCCCGTCGGTATTCATACTCATGCTCGAGCGGCCGATCGAGGCGCTGTATTTCATCATAATAATTGTCATCATTCAGCAGATCGACGGAAACATCATCGGACCTAGGATCGTCGGAAACGCAATAGGAATAAGCAGCTTCTGGGTCCTGGTATCCGTTCTTGTCGGCGGAGGCCTGTTCGGATTTGCAGGAATGGCTCTGGGTGTACCGGTATTTGCAGTTATATACAGATACATCGACAAGCTGACGATGTCCAGTCTCAAGCGCAAGGAGAAGGATACAAGTACGGCTTACTATTTCAGTCTTGAGCCTTATGGACTCGAAGATGATGAAGTTGAACTGGAGCCGTCAAAGAAGAAAGGGCAGAAGTCGTTATTCGATTTCTTCAGGAAAAACATCAAAGACCCTG
>DFIB01000069.1 GCA_002371375.1 Mageeibacillus sp. UBA3708
GCAGCAGGATCAGCAACAGCAGCAGATGCAGTCTGAAGATAAGTCCACGGAAGAGTACATGGAGCAGTACCAGCAGCAGGCCCAGAATGACAGGCAGAATGACATGGACCAGTACAGCGGTGCGCGCGTAAGGTGGAACAGCGATTATAATAATATCTGGTAACCGCTCATAATGTTTTTCTGAAACCAGTCCTCGATGCGCATAGTAACTGCCTGCAAATCGGCAGAACCGTTTAGCGCACCTGCGGTAAGGTTTCAGAAAAACATTATGAGCTCTCACTTGGATAGATGAAGTCCGCCGGAGAGAATTCATTCGCTTGCGCGGAGGCAGCTTTGAGCGACAGTTGACAACACTGAACAGTTTGACATGTTACACTGAAATCCTTTCAGTGCAAAAGGCTGTTTTGTTCAGTGCAGGCGTTCGCCTAGCCGGTCTTCTCAGTACGCGGACTCAATAATGTATTTACCAAACAGCATATTTTAGATTATAATTATCTCAAAATAAGAATCGAGATTAATTGATATGATGCTGACTAATAAGACATGGAATGTGTCGGAGTCTGCTTGTGCGGGCGATTCCGATGCATTGCTCAGGGTACTCCTTAACAAGAGGGGGATTGTAAGCGAAGAAGATATCGCGGATTTTATAACGGACAATCCGACTCTGTGGCATGATCCTTTCCTGTATAACGACATGGGCAAAGCCGTTGAGATGATCACGGATGCTATCAGCACGGGGAAGAAGATCCTCGTATACGGCGATTATGACTGCGACGGCGTCACTGCCACCGCCATCATCGTCAGATATCTTAAGAGTCATGGATGTAATGTTGATTATATCGTTCCGCACAGGTCGGAGCACGGGTACGGACTTACGGAGAATATTCTGGACAAAGTTTTCGATATTAATCCCGAGCTGCTTATCACTGTCGACTGCGGTGTTACCAATATCGACACCGTAAGACAGGTCATGGAACGAGGGATCAAGGTCATTGTTACCGACCACCATAACATCAGGGAGGGAGAGATACCTGAGGCTGACTGCGTCATTTGTGCGAAGCGGCCGGACAACACTTATCCGTTCATTGATCTGTGCGGTGCCGGTGTTGCTCTGAAGCTGGTCGAGGCGATGGGCAGGAAGAGCCCGTACAAGGTGACGCGCAATATCTGGCGTCAGGCTGTCGAGATGGCGGGGATTGCTACGATCGCCGATCTTGTGTCAGTCGTGGGAGAGAACAGGACTATCATCAAGAAAGCACTTGAGAGCATGAATTCCGGTGATGTCGCAAATCCGGGAGTTCGCGTGATGAACAAGATGCTGGCCGATCAGAATAAGCCGATAGATGAGACTTATGTATCTTTTAATTTCGTGCCGAGGGTTAATGCGGCAGGGAGGCTTTATGATTCGTCGGAGGCGCTGAAGCTGTTCCTCGAGGATGATGAGGAGAAGGCGTCGCGTGCCGCCAGGGAACTAACCAGGGAGAATGAGGAGCGCAAGTCGATCGAGTCTAAGGTATTTGAAGAGGCTGTTAAGCAGATCGAGAATCCGTCAAGACCTGAGGAGTGGAGTCTTACGAATACCGTGGGACCGATCGTTGTGTATGGCAATAACTGGCATCAGGGAGTGCTGGGGATCGTGGCAGGTAAGCTGTCCCAGTATTTCAGGAGATCTGCGATCGTGTTTACGAATGACTCTATAGAGAGTGACTGTGTCAAGGGGTCCGGAAGAGCTTACGGAGACTTCGACCTTTTCGGAGTGCTGACTGACATATCTGACAAAATGGTTAATTTCGGCGGGCATAAAAAGGCGGCCGGCATTGTTGTCAAGAAGAGTAATATGGCTGACTTCATGCGGAGTCTGGAGAGCAGGTCAAAGGAGATATACAAGTCACAGACAGACATCAGTCAGGATCAGGATGTGCTTGATGTTGAACTTGAACTGCCGTATGAAGATGTGACGTTCGATACATACAATACGGTGTGCAAACTTAAGCCGTTCGGCATATCGAATTCCAGACCGGTGTTCGTAACGAGGGGACTTGTTATATCGGATCTGTACACTATGTCGGATGGCGCGCACCTGAGAGTCGATCTTACTTCACAGGAAGGACGGGGCAGCGATTCCGATGTTCTGTCTGCAGTCGGATTCGGTATGGGTGAATATGCGGGCTGCTTTACTGTCGGCGATGTTGTTGATGTGGCATATACGCTTAATGAATACACATTCAGGGGCAATACTACATTGAGCCTTCATCTGGAGGATATCAAGCCGGCGCTTACCGGTTTTGCCTGGACACAAAGCGGGACTCTCGAGAAGCTGTTCAGATCCGGACTGGCGATCGATCAGATCGTCAAACTCAACAAGGGCTTATCAGAGGTCGATGTTATTCCCGGTAATGAAGATTATGGCAATGTCTATAAGACATTGTACAGCGTGTGCGGTAACAAAAATTCAACTGCCGATTGCGTTCTTCTTGCTAAAATGATAAATATAAAATGCAGGACGTCAATAACCCCGTTCTGCGTCAGACGGTGTCTTGAGATATTTGCTGAGGCAGGGCTCATTAAGCTGGGCTCATCGGGCGACAGGAACGTATGCTTTACATTCCTTCCCGTCACATCGAAAGCCAGTCTCAGCGCAACTGATGCGTATAAGAGGCTTGTAATAAATGGCTGAAAGTTATAAGAGCGAAGAATATAAATATCTGGCTGACATGACTCAGGTGCCTGAGATACCGGAGTTTATTTCCGAGCGTTACGATGAAGTGGAGAGAATATTTCTGGATTATTTACGGAATTCTCATACGCCTGAAGACATGATCGACAGGGAACGTAAGCTGCTTCACGACGCATTTATCTTCGCATATAAAGCTCACCGTGAACAGAAGCGTAAGACCGGGGAGATGTATATCATCCACCCGATTGCCGTTGCCAGGATACTCGCAGATCTCGAAGTAGATGTGGAGACGCTCGCAGGTGCATTGCTTCATGACACCATAGAAGATACTGAAGCTGATCTGGCTCTGCTCACGGAGATATTCGGTGAATCCGTCGCCAACATGGTAAATGGAGTCACGAAGATCAACTCCAGTCTTGAACTGGTCAATTACAATTCCAAGGAAGAGCTTCAGGCATCCAACGTGCGTAAGATGC
>DFIB01000143.1 GCA_002371375.1 Mageeibacillus sp. UBA3708
GCCATCTCATCCGCTCAATACGCCTTAATATCAGATTTCTGTCCGTCGAGCCACGGTTTCGCTATTGCTTCTTCTCGCCTGTACCTCACGGTACAAACCTTGCAAGTCGCTTTAAGGTTCGTCGGCAACTACGCCCCTCGGGACTTTCACCCGAGGTTCGGGACATGCCCGTCATACTACAAAAAGAGGGCGCCGGCACAGGCACCCTCTCATTGAATACTGATCTGACCCTTATTTCGCAATGTACTGGATCGACGATACCACATTATCAGTAAGGATTATAAGCAGTTCACAATTGCCTTTGGTGACGCGAAGGTTATTTGCGCCATCTTCTATCTTGCCGTAAGTGTTCTCGACTGCAGCCCTGTCTGAGCCGATGAACAGACCCTCGGGTGTCTCGACGGAATCATCGCGGAGAACAACGCCGCTTACCTTGGCGTCCTTGCCGTCTGATGTGTATGTCAGAAGGTCAAATCCTGCATAGGAATAAACTACATCCATGCCATCGAAAGCACAGCTGGGCGCTTCATAAGAGCTCTTAGCCTCACCGAGCTTCTCGATGATCGGGGCTGCGGGTGCATTCATCGCGATCTCAACATCTCCGCTCTTGAATACCCATCCTGCACCCTGGGAATCCCCCTGTGAAGCTGCAGTTGCCTGGCTCGCACCGGAAGCCTGTGATGAGCTGTTCGTATCGGAACCCGAGCAGGCCGTAAAAGCCAATGCGCAGGCTGCGATCAAACCGATAATAACTGTCTTTTTCATTTCCATTCCTCCAAAAAAATAATCTATCTGAAGCTGGTCACTTGACCGGTCTCTTCAAGTTGTTTGTACTGCGAAGCCTTCATGGCCTCATAGAACTCTATTTTATCATTCCAGCGCGTAACCAGCTCACTGTCGTTGCGGTGGTCAGTGATACCCGGTAGCTGTGCCAGGAACTTGCCGAACCACATACTCGCTTTCTCCGCACCGGACAGATTGAGATGCAGGCCTGCATCGTATGTGTCGGTAGTATAGTCTATCCCTGTCTCATCACCGTGAGCAAGGAAATTGATATATGTCAGTCCGTTTTTGTCCGCGTAATCAGCGATCTGCTTGTCCCACTCCTCGAACCAGTACGGCTGGCATGAGGGTGACTTGATCAACACGAGCGTTATGCCGTGTTCCTTGCAGCAGTCCCGGATCTTGTCGAGATACTGCCAGTCGATATCGGCATACGTATAATCTGCCAGCGGAATTGGATCAGGAAGCGTCGTTACGGGCTTGCTGTCAACTCTCATGACATATCCGTTATGTGATAACTTCTCCCTGTTGAACAGATAAGTGAAATCCTCATCCGTCAACTCATTCCATCTTGAATGGAATCTGAGGATCGGGAATACATAACTCATGAATGTCTCGTCCTCATCCTCCTTCATCGACGCCTTGATAGCATTCACCTTGACTGAAGACCATCTCATTCCGTCGAGAGACAGCCTGTTGAAAGCCTCGCTCTGCGGTTCGGAGTATTTCATTGAGAAAACATTGTATACAACGACCTTGGGAGTCTCGTATCTCAAAGTATCCTCAAGCATATAGTAGGACTGCCAGATGAGCTGCTGGGGTGTGCCTCTGATAACACTCGTGATGCCGTATTCTTTCCACAGTGTGATGGGAGAGAAATTAGAGTACACTTCGCAGTCGCCTATGAACAGCACATCGTTGCCGCCGGCATTATCGTAATACTCTCCACAGAGAACTCCCTCCTCGTTCTTGACGATATATTTGGGCACAAGAAGCTTCTGGAGGAACCAGAGCGCCGCCACCACAAAGATCAGAACGATAAGACACTTAATTAGCCTCTTCATTTTGACCTCCGTGAACAAGTGTGTAATCCCCGTTCTTGTACTCTGCCGTTGCAAGCGGTGTATCAGGTGTCGCAGGATACTGACTGTAATCATGATCATAGTATCCCGGTCTCATTTCCTTGCTGAACCACTTGAGCTGCTCGTCTGTTCCGAGGAAGCATACGAACTGGTGGAGATAGATAGGCGAAGGATCCATATGATACCAGTTGCCTTCCACTTTGACCATCAGCCAGTAATGGAGTCCGAGAGTGTTCTTGCGTTCCATGAACTTTACGTCAAATCCGGCACGCTCCATGAGCACCTGGCATGTAACGGCACATGTGTAGCAGTCGCCGGTGTTGCCTGCGAGGCCCTTGAGAGCCTGAACGACGCTGTCATGGTTCTGGATCCTGCCTCCATACCACGGAATATTCTTGCGGACCCATCTGAATATCGTGAAAGCCTTCTCGACTTCAGGCATATCCTTGACCTTCAGCTTCTCAAGGAGTTCATCCGCCTTCTGATTGAGCTTCAGAACATCCTCATAATTCTCCGGACGCTCCTGAACGGTAACATTGATCGTTACACTCGATTCGTTACCTGCCGCATCCGTCGCTGTATACACAACCTGATATACTCCCGGTACATCAAGATTAACTGCGGAACTGTCTATCTTGAGCTTGGGGTTTTGATCCTTGTTATCGGTTACCGTAACACCGTTCCTGTATGTTGCAGTCTCACCGACATAGACGTTGATATCCTTAGTGCCTTCGATGACAGGAGGCTGGTCATCGTCGAAGATCTCGAGATTTGCAGTGAGTGTCACCTTGTTGCCGCCTCTGTCGACCAGCTGTATCTGAACCTGTTGCGATCCGGCGGTATTGAAGTCCGGTGCAGTGATGTAGCTTGCCTCCACAGCTGTCTTATCCTCAAGCGTCTCGATAAAATCAGCTACTCCGGCCTGAGAACCCAGTGCCAGACGCACATCCTTTGAGACTGCAACCGGCGGGATCGTATCCCTGATCTGAAGGGTTGCCGTCTTGCTGAGTATCCCGGATCTGAATACAACGGGATAGTCACCGGGAACAGTTGTATCTATGCCTGAGATATCTGTCACGCACCTGATCGAATCACTCGGCGTCCCGATAAACGCTTCCACAGAGGGAATCGCATCTCCCGCCTCAACGGTAATGCTCGACTTGATGTTATTGCGGAATCTGAAGATGACAACAAGACATGTAATAATAGCAACAGTCAGGCCTGCAAAAACGGCCAGAGCGATCCTCCTTCTCCTCTGCCTTATCTTGCGGCGCTTTGCTGCAGCTCTTCTGCGTGCTATATCGGCATTAATTCTGTATTGTCTGTTGTCCGGTTGCATTATTATACCCTCACCTTGCCGATTATAGCATAAAGTAATGGGTTTCCTTCTACTTATAATATACAAAAACCGAAGTGTTTTGCTGCAATTATCTTAACAAAGCGTCGCTACTGCTCTTTTGATCGGTATGCCTTCGTCAGCGAACTTCTGCTCGAATTCCGTTCTGACGTTGTCTTTGTCATATTCGGAGTTGTGCAGATCCCTCGTAATCTCGGACAGTTCAAACCCGCAGAACCTGAATTCCTCCAGCGAGAAATCATACAGATCGTCATTATCCGTCTTGAACCTGATCTGTCCTCCCTTCTTAAGGAGGTTCTTGTATTTGGCCAGGAAATCCCTGTATGTCAGCCTTCTCTTGGGCTTGTTGCGCCTGTTCCACGGATCGCAGAAATTGATGTATATCCTGTCAACCTCATCTGCCTCGAACATATCCTCGATATTATTGACGTCACAGTTGATGAAGAAGAGATTCGGAAGCTCGTTATTGTGCGCTTTCTCGATCGCCGCAAGTATTACGGACTTATCGCGCTCCACCGCCACGTAAAGAGCATCGGGATTATCCTCCGCCGTCTGATTGCAGAATTTGCCCTTGCCGCATCCCAGCTCCAGATAGAGGGGCGCATCCGGAGGCATTCCGCACACTTCGCGCCACTTGCCCTTGTTCTCTGCCGGATCGTCGAACCATCTCTCATGGCACTTCTCCATCCTCTCGGGGATGTGCCTCTTCATTCTCATTCTTGTCATTTGCTTACCTTCTCCTCTGCTTCCGACACATCGCTCTTATTGATAACGTTAATGTATTGAAACGGAATCTCGATCCCGTGCTCTCTGAACGCATTGTCCACACGCATGTTGATATCGGAAATAACCACCTCCGAAGGCGTCTTCGGTTCGAAATAAACGGTCGTCACCAGTCTCAGGCTGCTGTCGTCAAAAGCAGTGAAATACACATGACTGTACTCTCTCCCTTTATCCGTGAGCTTGCCCGGTATCGTATACTCCGAATCGATCACGGCCTGCCTTATCAGACTCATCGCCTTCTCCACGTCACTTCCGTACGCGATGTTGAACTGGAACTGCGCACCCTTGTGGACAGCGTGATAGCTGAAATTCCTGATCTTCATGGAATTGAGCCTGCTATTGGGGATGACCCACATCTGCGTATCGATTCCCTGGATCACCACATGCCTCATCGTAATGTCCTTGATGATGCCGGCCGTGCCGTCCTCAAGCTCTATCCTGTTCCCCACCTCGAAAGGCTTGTAAACGCTTATCATCATTCCGGCCAGAATATCCTTGATGACGTCCTGCGCCGCAAAGGCGAGCACCGCACTGATGATCGCGGTTCCGCCGAGCATTGACTTCCATACGGAATCGACCCCGCCGAACACGGAGAATATCACTATTATTCCCACAATGAAGATACAGGCCGATATGACTCTCTCAAAAAACAATACGTGAAGACCCGGCTGTTTCCTCTGTATACGCTTGAAGACTATCGCATTTAAGCGTCTGAGAAGCCATATGAGAATGAGGATACCCAGAATGAGCAAAACACTTACCAGTGTTTTGTTGTCATTAATGAAGTCTCCCAAATCTTCAAAAAAGTCTTGCAAGTTCTCGATAAAAACCATCTGTGATCCTCCGTCAGCCCTTACGGCCAAGGTATTATAACATTATATCAGACTGCTTGGTCAACCTGAGACATTTATTTATTTTAGACTTGTCAGACAAAATGAGATAAAATAATAATACGAATGAATGAATAAGGAGACCGCCCGCGATGGCTTCACAGCTTTATAGAGAGAAGAGCCTCGAACGCATATCCTCACCTGAGAACCTTAACGACTATCTTAAGGTCACCAAGCCCGCCGTATGGATCATACTCGTATCTGTCATCGTCCTTTTGGCAGGTTTTATGGTATGGGCTTATTTCGCATATATCGGGAGCTTCGTCAGCGGCAAGGCCGAGGTGCACGACGGACAGGCTGTTATCCTTTTCGCTGATGAAGACAGAGCTGAGAACATCAAGACCGGTATGAACGTCACCATAGACGGCGCATCCGGCGTGATAACCGGCGTAGGATATGACACTGCCGGCAATGTAGTCGCCAATGCCGATATAGTTATAGGAGACGGCACATATCAGGCCACAGTAAACTATAAGACCACGCAGGTTTTTGATCTGCTTTTTGACAATTAGGCCTGCTCACCGGTATGAAGATCAGGCAACCCGTAATCAAAGGCATAGCAAAAGTACCCGTAATAATGCAGATGGAAGCATTGGAATGCGGTGCTGCCGCGCTTGCCATGGTAATGGCCTACTACGGCAAGTGGGTCCCTCTCGAACAGGTCCGCATGGACTGCGGCGTCAGCCGTGACGGTTCCAATGCCAAAAACATCTATCTTGCGGCCGCCAATTACGGATTCGAGGTCAAAGGCAAGCGTCTTGAGCCGTCAGCCCTGAAGGAGAATACTCCGAAGCCGTGCATCATCCACTGGAACTTCAATCACTTTGTCGTCCTTAACGGGTTCAAGGGCAGATATGCCTATATCAATGACCCCGCCAGAGGCGAGGTGAAGATCACGATGGAGGAATTCGACAAGGCCTTCACCGGCATATGTCTTACGATGGTGCCCGGGAAGGATTTTGAACCTTCCGGCAAGAGAAAGAGCACTGTCCTATTTGCAAAGAAAAGACTTAAGGGTGCCGGTATTGCTGTTGCTTTCCTGATGATATCTTCCGTGATCGCCTATCTGTTCGGCGTCATTAATCCCGTCATGTCCAAATTTTTCATCGACAGGCTTCTGACCGGAGAGAACAGGGAACTGCTCATGCCTTTCCTGAGCATACTGGCAATTCTGTCCCTGGCACAGGTTCTGGTAACATGGATACAGTCACTTTATCAGATCAAGATCAGCGGCAAGATGGACCTTGTAGGCAACAGCACATTTATGTGGAAGCTCCTCAGGATGCCGATGGAGTTCTTCTCGCAGAGAATGAGCGGTGACATACTCCAGCGCCAGCAGTCCAATGCCTCCATAGCGCAGACTATCGTGAATACGCTTACGCCGTTGTTCCTGAATACGGTAATGATGTTCGTTTATCTGTTCATCATGATCAGGTACAGCGTGCTTCTGACCATCGTGGGCATATCATCCATTATCATCAATCTGGCAGTATCGAGGATAATTTCAGCAAAGCGCGTTAATATCACAAGAGTACAGATGAGAGATGCGGGCAAGCTGGCCGCAACGACAGTATCAAGCATACGCATGATCGAGACGATCAAGTCAAGCGGAGCCGAGAACGGCACCTTCCGCAAGTGGGCAGGATATCAGGCATCTGTCAACTCCCAGACTGTCAAGTTCATGAGCCTCAATGCACTTATCGGAATGATACCGGTGATGGTATCGACGCTTGCTAATTCCGTCGTGCTCATTCTCGGCATCTGGCTGGCTATGCAGGGCAGATTTACGCTTGGTGCCATACTGACGTTTCAGGGATTCCTGTCATCATTCATGACACCTGCCATGACGTTGGTCTCGGCCGGCCAGACGATTCAGGAGATGCGTACGGAGATGGAACGCATCGAGGATGTCATGGAATATCCTGATGATGTCAATTATAAGGATGAGCCCGTGGACGATGAACGGGATTACAGCAAGCTTAAGGGCAATGTTGAGCTGCGCAATGTTACTTTCGGATATTCGAGGCTCGATAAGCCGCTGATAGAGGATTTCTCGATGAAGATGAAACCGGGAAGCAGAGTTGCTTTCGTCGGGGCGTCGGGGTGCGGCAAATCGACATTATCCAAGCTCATATCGGGACTGTATCAGCCGTGGAGCGGAGAGATACTTTTTGACGGCAGAAGAGCCGGAGACATTGACCGGACCGTATTCACCAGTTCAGTTGCCGTTGTCGATCAGGACATCGTATTGTTTGAGGACACGATAGAGCAGAACATACGCCTGTGGAATGATTCCATCGAGGATTTCGAGGTGATCCTTGCAGCAAGGGATGCGCAGATCTACGACGATATCATGGCACGTGAAGGCGGATTCGAAGGCAGGATTACAGAAGGCGGTAACGACCTGTCAGGAGGTCAGCGCCAGAGACTTGAGATAGCCAGAGTGCTTGCCATGGATCCCAGCATCATAATACTGGATGAGGCGACAAGTGCCCTCGATGCAAAGACAGAGTATGAACTTGTCAAAGCAGTTAAGGACAGGGGCATTACCTGCATTATTATTGCACACAGGCTCTCGACGATACGCGACTGCGACGAGATCATCGTGCTCGACAAAGGCAAGGTAGCCGAGCGCGGAACGCACAAGGAGCTTTACGCCAAGGGCGGAATATATACCGATCTGATCGCGAATGACTAGGAGAATCATTAATGGGATGGTTTGACGAACAGGTAAAGCAGATAAAACAAAATGATCAGGAGATCTTCGAGGACTCCATCTTCAGTATGGCTTCGGCCGTTCTCGGCAAGCACGATTCAGATACCGCCAGAGACAACAGGATGATCAGCAAAGCGTCCGTCGATGAGATCCTGAGGTTCTACCACTACAAACCCGTCGATATTCCCGGCAAGATCAAAGACCCGGAAGAACAGCTGGATTATTGCCTGAGACCCTATGGCCTCATGAGGAGGACAGTGAAGCTGACCGGGAAGTGGTACAAGGATGCTATCGGCCCTCTTCTCGCCTACCGCAAGGAAGACTCGGGACCGGTGGCGCTCATTCCGGGCAAAGCAGGAGGATACAACCTTTTTGATCCGGAGAAGGGTACGCGGACCAAAGTCAACAGGATTACCGCAGCACAGCTTGAAGAAGAGGCTCTTTGTTTCTACCGCCCACTTCCGCAAAAGAAGCTGGGCATTGCCGATCTTCTGCTCTACATGAAAGGATGTCTGACCGCCAAAGAGCTTATCTTCTTTATCGTCATGTCCGTCATAACGATCCTGACCGGAATGCTGACACCTCACGTAACAAGGATCCTTACCGGTCCGGTGCTTGCGAGCAGGAATGTATCTTTCCTTATTGGAACGGCAGTATTCATGGTCAGCATCAGCATATCATCAATGCTCTTCATGGCCGTCAAAACACTCTGTATCGGCCGCATCAGCACCAGGACCTCACTCGAGGTGGAATCGGCCGTAATGGCAAGAGTATTGAACCTCCCCGCCAATTTCTTCAGGCAGTATTCGTCCGGTGAACTGTCGAGCAGAGTAAGCTCCGTTAACCGGCTTTGCACTTTGCTAGTCGGCAGTGTTTTCTCCGCAGGCATCACCTCCCTGGCGTCACTTCTGTACATAACACAGATATTCAGGTATGCACCCGCGCTTGTCGCCCCCGCACTGTTGGTCATCGTTGTAACGATCGCTGTCAGCACAGTCAGCTCAGTAATGCAGATCAAGTACAGCAAGAAGGCAATGGAGGCCTCCGCGAAAGAATACGGCGTAAGCTATGCGCTTGTATCAGGCATTCAGAAGATAAAACTCGCGGGCGCAGAGAAAAGAGGCTTTGCCAGATGGGCACGCTCCTACGCGCAGGTTGCACGTTACACCTACAACAAGCCTGTATTTCTGATCGTCAATCCGGCAATCTGCCTCGCGATATCACTCGGCGGAACGCTCATTCTCTACTATCTCGCCGTAACAACCGATGTAAGCCCTTCGGAGTATCTCGCCTTCAATGCCGCTTACGGCGCGGTAATGTCCGCCTTTACCTCACTGACCTCAGTGGCACTCTCTGTTGCAAACATCAAGCCTATTCTCGACATGGCAGAGCCCATTCTCAAGACACAGCCCGAATCATCAGAGAACAGAGAGGTTCTTACTTCGGTATCAGGCAGCATCGAACTGTCCAATGTGCACTTCAGATACAACGATTCAATGCCATACGTGATCGACGGGCTGAACCTGAAGATCAAGTCCGGAGAATACATTGCAATAGTCGGTTCAACAGGCTGCGGCAAGTCCACACTCGTCAGGCTCCTGCTGGGATTTGAGACTCCCGACAAGGGTGCTATCTACTACGACGGTAAAGATATGAACAGATTCGATCTCAGGTCCCTGCGCAGAAAGATCGGTTCAGTGACTCAGAACGGTACACTCTTCCAGGGCGATATCTACTCCAACATTGTCATCT
>DFIB01000168.1 GCA_002371375.1 Mageeibacillus sp. UBA3708
GTAAGGCGTACGATTTGACGCTTACGTTTGTTAAGTATGCCGGCCACGGTATCACCCTCCCAATCTCCGACCCTCAGTCGTTTATTTGCTTCCTCAGGACGAGCTTCGATAGGATTCGAGATAATAATCTTTCCTCTCTTTTCACGCTTGCTTCTTGCTTTCTTTCCCTTGCGTCTAAGCTTCAGGATCAGCCCTCTGCCATATTCTCCTTTCCGATTGAATTCTCTGTTGTGCAGGGCACGATAGATGGTGCTATAGCTAATTTTGTACTCAGAGTTCTCGTAACTAAGACGTCCTGCTATTTGTTCCGGAGACCATTGATACAATTCTATCTTTTCTCTAATGGTCTCCTTCAAGCCCTCATTAGAAAGCTTTGTCCGCATACGACACTTTAGTCTTCTGGCTTCATATTTCATCTGAGCTGTTGTTGCCCTGTAGCAAGAGTGGAAAGAATTCCTTTTAATCTCGCGGGAAATTGTCGATTTACTCCGACCTAGGTAATTGGCGATCCAGGAGATATCAAATCCGTGTGATAACCATATCATTATCATTTCTCTTTCCATTGGTGTAAGATGGTGGTAGTTGCTCATAAGGTGCTCCTTTGATGTTTTTAGTTTAGCAACACCATTATATCAAGGGCCCTATGGGCAACTTTTATTCACTGTGGTTGCACTTGACTTGAAAATTCGCCCTCTATAACAGATGAAGGCGTGGATTTCAAGGTTCTATTCCATAAAACCCGCCCTTTGACACAATCTTTCCTATAGATGTAAGAAGACGGATTCTCCGTATGACTAAAATCAACTTATTGCCCATCGAAGTAGAAATTAACTTTTCACTTCAGCAGACGGATTCTTCGGATAATTGATGCTTGACAAGAGAATTAAAACCTACTATAATACTTCTTGTTAGCAGCGGCTAACTGAATCCCGGGATGAAGTTGACAGCCGCAGCCAACAACCACATTATCAGCTATTCTGATAAGCCATGAGCCATAATTCGAGCAACCTCGGGACTGATCTTCCCGGGGTTGTTCTTCTTTGTCACAAAAAGGTATTATTTGGAACTGCCCACGACGATGGCTTTTAGTATTATAATTATTGCATGAGACTTGCAACTTTATCCGAACAGGAGATAATAACGACACTGATTGCGCTGGCGCTGCTGCTTTTGGCTGCGTTTGTGTGCGGTACACTCGTGGAGAAGATCAAGGGACCGAGGGTGGTCGGGGAGATCATCGGAGGCATGCTGCTTGGCGGGAGTTGCCTGTTCATACTGGCTCCGGAGCTGTCTGAACAGATATTTTTCGCTTATCCGGAAGAGGGGAAGGTGCTCAATATCTTTTACCAGCTTGGGCTGGTGTTCCTGATGTTTTTGTCGGGATACAACACTGATATCAAGGTGGATAAGTCGAATGTGAAGACTATCGGTCTTGTTTTCACCGGGGCGACCATCCTGCCGATGGCAGGGAGTATTCCTTTCATTGGGATGTTCAGGGAGAGCTTTATCGGGAGCATTAATAATGAGTTCTCGTACAGTCTTGTTTTTGCGATAGGAGTGGCGATCACGTCTATACCCGTAATATCTAAGATCTTCTTTGATATGGGGATCATGAATACGAAGTTCTCAAATACGGTGCTGACTGTATCGACCTTCCAGGATCTGTGTCTGTGGGTGCTGCTCAATGTGGCTACGAGAACGGCGCAGTCAGGGGAGATAAAGCTCGGCGAGATGCTGGTAATCGTATCAGTGACGATCGGTATATTTATTGCGATTGCGGTGATATCCAAGTTCATCAGACAGATCAGGGGAGAGTGGAAGGCCAATACTTTTTACACGCTGAGCTTTGTGATACTGCTCATGACTTGCGGAGCTCTGTATATTCTCGGGATCAACATCATGTATTCGGCTTTCGTTGTAGGGTATCTGATCAAGGCTGTATTCGGGACGGCAGAGAATACAAAGAACCGTATGCATTTCCTGGAGAATATTGCATTCTCGTTCTTCATACCGGTATATTTTGCCCTTGTCGGCATACAACTTAACGTCGTGCACGATTTCTCGCTGCCCAGGTTCCTGCTGTTCTTTGTGATTGCCTTCGGACTGGAGTTCGCGGGAACGTGGCTTCTCCTTCTGCCGTCGGGCCTGAAGATGAGCACGAAGATGAACTTCGCGATCACTATGAATGCACGCGGAGGTCCGGGTATCGTTCTTGCAACTGTAGCATATTCGTATAACATCATAAGTCTTGAGTTTTTTACGGTACTGATACTTACAACAATGGTGTCGTCTATGATCGCAGGTTATTATTTAAGGTGGCAACAGCAAAGAGACGCGAAGGTTTTCGATGAGCTGTGATGAGAAGGATCATATGAAGAATACAATAGCAGATAACAGAGAGAAGATAATAGTAAGGACGAGCATTATCGGTATCATCACAAATGTGATGCTTGCCGCGTTCAAGGCGGTAATCGGTCTCGTCAGCAATTCAATCGCCATAGTCATGGATGCGGTCAACAATATATCGGATGCGGGAAGCTCGCTCATAACGATAATAGGAACGAAGCTGGCGGGGAAAGAGCCGGATAAGAAGCACCCCTTCGGGTACGGGCGTATTGAATATCTGAGCGCGATGATAATATCTGTCATCGTGCTCTACGCAGGCGTTACATCGCTCGTCGAGTCGGTAAAGAAGATAATCAATCCTGATGTGCCTGACTATTCGACTGTATCACTGGTGATAATCGGTGTGGCCGTCGTGGTCAAGATAGTGCTCGGAAGATACGTCAAGGGTGTGGGTAAAAAGCAGAATTCCTCATCGCTGGTAAATTCCGGCGAGGACGCGACACTTGATTCGGTAATATCTGCTGCGACACTCGTGGCGGCTGCGGTATATCTGTTATCAGGGATCTCGCTGGAAGCCTGGCTCGGTGCCGTTATATCACTTGTGATCATCAAGTCCGGATTTGAGATGCTCAGGGAGACAATATCGCAGATCCTTGGAGAGACAGGTGATCACGATCTTGCAGTGAGCATCAAGTCCACGGTCACATCATTCCCGGACGTTCAGGGAGCGTATGATCTTGTACTTAACAATTACGGACCTGATACGTGGAACGGTTCGATACACATAGAAGTTCCGGATACATATTCGGCAGATCAGCTCGATCAGCTCATAAGAGAAATACAGGAAGCGGTATTTGCAAAACACCGCGTTATTCTGACGGCAGTCGGAGTATACTCCGTCAATACACAGGACGACGGTATCATTAAGACAAAGGAACACGTCAGGGACATAGTTTTGTCTCATCAGCATGTGCTCCAGATGCACGGGTTCTATATGGTCAGGGAGAAAAAGAGCATGAGGTTCGACATCGTCATCAGCTTCGATGCCAGGGACCGCAAGGCCGTGTATCAGGAAGTTCTGGAACATGTTCAGAAGGAATACCCCGGCTATGATCTTCAGATAGCGATGGACACAGATCTCGCATAAGGTGGTATAATTAAAAGATATCACACAGTTTTGATAAGAAGCAGGCATACCAGGCCACGTAAGGAGGCATTACATGGCAACACAGGATAGTATTTTCAGAAAGATATCTGAAGCACTGCTGATGGACTATTCCAGCATATACTATGTTAATGCTGTCACAAATGCATATTTCTGGTATTCAGTGAATCCCGAATTCCATTCGCTCAATCTCGAACAGGGAGGCGATGATTTCTTCAGGAACATAATACGTGACTGTAAGAAGGTGGTATACGAGGAAGATCAGCACATATTTATCGAGGACATACAGAAGGACAATCTTCTGAGTGCCATGAACAAGGGCAACATGCAGAATGTCAAATACCGCCTGATGATCAACGGCGTGCCGGTATGGCACTCGCTCAGGATGATAAGAGGCCTTGATGAGAATGCCGATTATTTTATCCTCGGAGTCATCAATATTGATGATGAGTACCGCCGTCGCGAGGCGGGGAAGGAGACTGCACGCCAGAAGGAGATCTACAACCAGATCACGGCAAGCCTGGCACGTCAGTATGACACGCTGTATTACATCGACATAGAGACAAGCACTTATGTGGAGATATCATCCACGGATGAGTATAAGAAGCTGAATGTCCCCGCAACGGGAAGTGATTTCTTTGCAGAGAGCAGAAGGAGCATACGTAAGTTCGTACATCCGGAAGATCAGGAGAAGGCCCTCGGATGTCACTATAAGGATGTAATGCTCAGCAATCTCGAGCACCGCAATTCCTTCTCGGTTGCCTACCGTCTTGTGGTAGATGATCAGGTAAGGCATATCAGGCATACGGAGATCATGGCCGGTGACAGGAAGCATATCATCGTCTGTATAAAGAATATCGATGAAGAGGTCAGGGCGAGACTCGAACTGACGGAGATAAGACAGAAGAGTGCAACTTATTCGCAGATCGCAGAGAGTCTGGCATCCCATTATGACATGATCTATTACGTGGACATCGACACGGATTATTATTACGAATATGCTACGCACAGGCTGTACGGTGAATTGGAGATACAGGAGGAAGGCGGTGACTTCTTCGGTACATCGATCAGAAATGCCGACAGGCTCATATACCCTGAGGATGTAGACAGACTGAAGCTGTTCCTCGACAAGGACAATCTCATAACACAGCTGGAGAGCAACAGGCAGCTCGTGGAGGACTACAGGATGTCCATAGACGGCAGAGATCCGCAGTATACCAGGATGACTGTCAGATGGTCCTCCGACAAGTCGCATCTGATTATATGCATCGAGAACCGCGAAGAGGATGTGAAGCGTGAGAAGGAGCATCTTATGGCTCTCAACACGGCTAACGAGATGGCCAGAAGGGACAGCCTTACCGGAACAAGGAACAAGACTGCATACCATGAATTCGAGAAAGATCTTCAGTCGGTCATCGACGGCGATTCCAATGAGATGTTCGGCATAATACTGTGCGATCTGAATGATCTCAAGATCATAAATGATACGCAGGGTCACAAGGCAGGCGATGATTATATCAAGGAAGCCTGTAAGATAATATGCCGCGTGTTCTCCCACAGTCCGGTGTTCAGGATCGGCGGCGATGAGTTCGTTGTAATCCTGAGGGGGCAGGATTTTGCAATGCGTGAAGACCTTATTCTCACATTGAAGAAACAGGTCGAGGAGAATCTCAGAGTCGGCGTAGGCCCCGTCATCGCTGCGGGCATGTCTTATTATCAGCCGGATATCGACAGTAAGGTGGATGACATATTCAAGCGTGCCGACAGCCGCATGTATGAGGATAAGGCACATCTTAAGGAACAGAAGCTCCTGCGTGAGAGTCATTCGCTCAAAGAGAAGGCAAATATCAAGATGATCACGGATGACAGGAGGAAGATGCTGGATTCTCTGTACAAATCATATGACGTAGTGTCTGAGGGAACTTATGTATTCCTCTGCGACATGAAATATGATTTATCCAGATGGTCCAAAAACGCAGTGGACAAATACGGACTTCCTTCCGAGTATATGTATGGTGCCGGAGACATCTGGGAGAACTGTATCCATCCTGATGACCGCCAGGCATATCACAAGGGCATAGAAGAGATCTTTATGGGCAATTCAGCCGGACATGATATGCAGTACCGTGCCAGAAGACGTGACGGTGAATATGACGTATGCACGTGCAGAGGCGTTGTCATAAGAGATCTTCTCGGAGAACCGGATTACTTCGTCGGAACGATTCGCAATCACGGTCTGCAGGGTCATATAGACACATTGACGGGGCTTCGGAACCAGTACGGGTTCTTTGAGGATCTTGACAGCTACATCAACAGACAGGCCTCGATCAATGTCATTGTTGAAGGCATCAGCAAATTCTCTGAGATAAATGAGGTGTACGGATATCATTTCGGCAACCGTGTCCTGCAGCTCTTTGCCAGGAAGATCTTTGAGACGACCGGCAATACGGGAACCTGTTACAGGATAGACGGAACCAAATTCGCGATGATCAGCAATACCCTGTCCATGGAGGAGATAAGAGAGAAGTACAGGGCATTCCGCAACTTCTTCCGTGAAGCGTTCAGGGTGGATGACAGGAGCATCATGCTCGAGGTAAACTGCGGAGCTCTGGAGATCAACCATTTCGATTTCGATTCGCAGACGGCGTATGCCTGCCTTAACTTCGCATACGGTGAATCCAAGTCACATCATCAGGGCGACCTTGTCCTGTTCTGTAACGATCTTAACGATGACAACAGACAGAGGATTGAGAAGCTCCATGCGATAAGATCATCTATCATGCACGGGTACAGAGGGTTCTACCTGATGTATCAGCCTGTCGTTGATGCTCATACGGAGAAGATGACGGGAGCCGAGGCACTTCTCCGGTGGAAGAACGATACATACGGAACTGTTCCGCCGGATCAGTTCATTCCGCTTCTTGAATCGGATCCTCTGTTCCCCGAGCTCGGCGAGTGGATCATAAGGGAAGCCGTACTGGCGGCAAAGAGGATCCTTAAGGATCATCCCGATTTTATCATCAACATAAATCTGTCATATACGCAGATTGAGAAGCCTGATTTCACCGACATGGTATTCCGCATTATCGAAGAGATCGGATATCCGCCGCAGCATCTGTGCTTTGAGGTCACTGAGCGGTGCAGGCTCCTGGATATCGAGCTTCTCAAGAACGTCACGGCCAAGCTCAAGGCAAGGGGCGTGTTCATAGCGCTGGACGACTTCGGAACGGGATTCTCTTCGATCGGGATCGTCAAGGAACTCCCCTTTGACATCATCAAGATCGACAGGGAATTTGTCAGGAAGATCGAGGAAGATGACGTTGACAGGGAACTTATCAAGCACTTTGCCGGCCTTGCCACGCTCTTCGGTGCCAAGGTCTGCGTCGAGGGCATCGAGACGCAGGGGATGCGCAATATCCTTCAGAGATACCATGTGGAAAGCTTCCAGGGATACTATTATGCAAAACCTCTCATGCTCGACAGGTTTGTTGAATGGGCGGAAGATAAGGGGTCTGCCAAAACGCCGGTAAAGTGATAGAATTGTCTTATTAACTTTTGGAGGCTTTTGCAGATGAAGATAACAACATTCAATCCACAGATCATTACAACGAAGGCAAATGACATCATAACTGTATTCGAAGATCTCGGATTTACCAGATCACACAGAAAGACCGGCATCGGTGAGAGGAATGTGGATGCTGTGGTTATGGAGGATGCGAACGGATTCAAGATGGATATCTCGCAGGTCAGCGAGCTCCCCAGGGAAGCGATCACCGCTATCAGGATGAATGTTGATGATTTCGATGAGGCATACAAGATCCTTGAGAGTCACGGGTTCAGGAATATCTACGGTGACCGCACGGCAGACACGGGGTCGTCCAGATCGGCAGTCCTGTTCTCATCATCGGGTATTGCTATCAACCTCATTCAGCACATCAAATAAGCAATACTGCAGGGTAGTATCATGGACGGCAAAAAAGGCATTATCTTTGACATGGACGGTACGGTCTGGGATTCTTCAGGCAATGTTGCAAGATCGTGGACCGTCAAGGTTCATGAGGCGGGATATACGGATAAGACCGTGACGCGCGAAGATATTCAGAGTGTCATGGGCAAGCCCATGGACGTGATCGCCGATACGCTGTTCACCTACACGGTCAAAGGCCCGGAGCGCGATGCTCTGCGTTATTCCTGCGAGAACTACGAGAACGAATACCTGAGAGAACACGGCGGAGATCTGTACGACGGTGTTCTCGAGACGTGGGCGAAGCTCAAGGATATGGGATACCACATCTACATCGTCAGCAACTGCCAGGCAGGATACATCGAGTCCTTTCTCTACTACTTTGACATACCGTACGGAACGGCAGATGACCTTGTTGAGGACATAGAGTGCTACGGCAACAATCTTCTGCAGAAAGACGAGAATATAAAGCTTCTGGCGGAGCGCAACGGTCTTACAAATGCCTGCTATGTGGGCGATATACAGAGTGATTACGATTCCACCGTCAAGGCGGGATTCCCGTTCATACACGCAAGGTACGGATTCGGCAGCATCAATGCGGAAGTGCCGTATATAGACTCATTTGAAGAACTGATCAAGGTCGTTCCTGAAGTTATCGGCTGAGCAGAAAGAGAGGTAATTCCTTATGTCCAAAGACGAGATATCCATACCCGTGATCCTCAAGATAGAACGCGGTGTCATATCGCATATCGGTGAATATCTGAAGGATGCAGGGATCATGCACGTAACAATACTGTTCGGCAACGGTCTTACGTCCATGTTCGGAGATACCGTCTTCGGTTCCTTTGATGAAGCGGGAGTTACCGTCCTTCACCATCAGGAGATGGACACGGTGGACTTCAATGATATTACGGATCTTGCGTTTGAGATACCTAACAAGACGCAGGCGGTAATAGGAATGGGCGGCGGCAAGGTGATCGATGCGGCCAAGTATATCGGCTATATCCTGAGACTGCCGTTTATAAGTGTTCCGACGAGTTCATCCTCCGACGGGTTCTCAAGTTCGTCGGCTTCGCTCACGGTAAACGGACACCGTAAATCTGTTCCCGCCAAGATGGCGTACGGCATACTGGTCGATACGGACGTGATCAAGAGCGCTCCTGTCAGATTCCTGTATTCTGGTATCGGCGATATGGTGGCAAAGATCTCATCGACATACGACTGGCAGCACGAAGAGGATATGGGGTATGACGAGGTCAATGATTTCGCGTTTATGATCGCAAAGAAGGCGGCGAATTCCTTCGTCAGGACCCCTTTCGAGGCGGTAGATGATTTTTATTTCCTTAAGGAGCTTCTCGATTCGCTGGCGTTGAGCGGGATTGCCAATGAGATCGCAGGATCCAGCGCACCTACGAGCGGGTCGGAGCACCTGATATCGCACGCGCTTGACCAGATCCTCGAACACCCTCAGCTCCACGGGATACAGGTAGGGATCGCGACATATATCATGTGCAAAATCTGCGACCACAGGTGGCAGAGGATAGATACCGTTTTTACGAAGACGGGATTCTGGGATTATTGTTCTACGCTGGATCTCAAGGTAAAGGATTTCTGCGATGCCATCGATCTGGCCCCTGACATCAAGCCACACAGGCACACGTACATTCATGAGGAGAATTACAGGAACCTCGCGAAAGCGCTTCTCACGGGCGATGAGAGGCTTACAGCGATACTTCATTGACGGAGGAGAGCAGCCGTTGTGATAATGGAACTTGCCCGGCCCGGAGACAGCGGAGAGATACTCGGTCTGTACAGGGAAGTCATAGATAAAGTGAACAGATCATCCGTAAAGCTGGGATGGAATACAGAAATATATCCTGACAGGTCTTTTGTGGAGGATTCCATCCGTAACGGTGAGATGTGCATCATGAGGGACGGCGTCAGAATAATTGCGGCGGCGGTAGTAAATCATAACGTTAATCCGGAGTATGATGACATTGACTGGGAGATCAAGGAACCTTCAGACAGGATAGCAACGATCCATGCACTTGCGGTGCTCCCGGAGATGCAGGGAAGCAAGGTGAGCTATTTATTATTGTCGGAAATAGAAGATTATTGCAGGGCGCGCGGCGATCTTGCCATCCATCTTGATGTCATAGACACCAATATACCTGCGTACAAGCTGTATATCAGAAACGGCTACCGGGAAGTGAGCTGCATCAGGATGTTCTACGAGGTGGTGGGAACGAGGCAGTTTTGGATGATGGAACATGTTTTGTAAAGGAGTTAAGTACAATGATCAGATTTGTTGAAGGACAGGAAGCAAAGCGCAAGATAACCCGGGAGATACTTGAAGCCTTGCCTGAATGGTTCGAGGTCGAATCAAGCAGGGAACAATACATCAGAGAGTCTGCAGACGAGCCGATGTGGGCCTTCTATGATGGTGACAGGGCAGTGGGGTTCCTCTGCCTCAAGGAGACAGGCAGGGATACGGTCGAACTTGCCGTAACCGGCGTCCTCAAGGAGTGTCACAGGAAAGGGATAGGCAGACGGCTCTTTGCCGCAGCCAGAGACTATGCGTCAAGGAAAGGATATTCGTTTATCCAGGTCAAGACGGTGCGGTACGGAGTGTATGAAGACTATGACAGGACAAATGAGTTCTACAGGAGCCTCGGATTCAGGGAGCTCGAGGTAATCGAGGATCTCTGGGATGAGGATAATCCCTGTCAGATCTATGTAATGAGCCTTAAGAGCGCCGTAGGCACCATTGCAACAAGACACAGTTACCGCGGCGAGTTCTCCTCTGACAGTGTTCCGGAGAGCGACCTGGAGATAATTGCAAGGGCAGGCATAGATGCCCCGTCCGGCTGCAATAAGCAGACGACTGACATGATCGTCGTAAATGATCCCGCCGTGTTAGGCGATATAAAGGCCGTGTTAGATCCGCCTGTGGCTCAGACGGCGCCTGCAATGATAGTTGTGCTTACCAGAAGGATCAACGCCTACCGTGACAGGTGCTTCGCAATACAGGATTATTCCGCAGCGATCGAGAATATGCTCCTGGCGATCGTCGAACTCGGTTACCAGAGCTGCTGGTACGAGGGCCATATCACGGATGAGGACCGCATATGTGACAAGATCGCGTCCATTCTCGGCGTGCCGGATGAATATGATGTAGTATGTATACTTCCCGTGGGCAAGGCTCTGGATGACTTCCATGCCCCGAGCAAGAAGGCTTTTGCCGAGAGGGTGAGATTTAACCGGTTTGGACAGGAGGGATAAGGCAATGGGAATAAGTATTAACACTGTTACAAACGGCGAATTTACAATGAGATACATCAAATTCGGGGCAGGTGCAAGAAATTTTGTGATCATTCCCGGATTGAGCGTAAAGAGTGTTCTCGGATCGGCAGATGCGATCGTAAAGCAGTATCAGCCGATGACTGATAAGTACACGGTCTGGCTTTTTGACAGGCGTGAGAATGTGCCCGAATCATACAGCGTTCATGACATGGCTTCCGATACGGCCGAAGCGATGAAGATACTCGGTATCGCTGATGCCGATGTGTTCGGTGCATCGCAGGGGGGCATGATCGCCATGGTCATCGCTATAGAGCACCCTGATATTGTGCATAAGATGGTGCTCGGTTCCTCTTCGGCGAACCTGCGTGACCATAAGAGTGCCACGCTTCAGAGATGGGTAAGACTGGCACGTGAAGGCGACAAAGTAGGCCTTTGCCTGAACTTCGGTAAGGAACTGTATCCGAAGGAGTTTTTCGAGCAGTATGAGGAGGCTTTCGCCGCGCTGGGTAAGTCCGTAACAGATGAGGAGTTGAAGAAGTTTATCATACTGGCGGAGGGTGCCGGTGACTTCTATATCGCAGATGACCTTCCGCACATCAAGTGTCCTGTTCTGGCGATCGGAGCATCGGATGACAGGGTGCTGCCGCCGGGTTCCTCGGAGGAGATAATCGCATCCATCGGAGACCGTCCTGACTGCAAGTATTATATATACGACAACTACGGGCATGCGGCGTTCGACATGGCGCCTGATTACAAGGACAGAATGATGGAGTTCCTGTGTTCCTGAACTGCCTCAGGTTCTGATCCTCAGACTAACTCCCCGATCCCTGAAGACAGCAGAATCACTTTATCTTCACCTACTGTGAGGATTCCGCTCTCAGTGTCTGCCGTCTTTGTCGTTCCGTCCGGCAGGTCGATCTTCACCGTGCAGCTTACCACGGCGGTCGCGAAAGGAATATGACCTGCCAGAACTGCAAGGTCTCCCTCACAGCCCCGTACAAAGAGGCGGGTCACTTCCCCTTCGAATTTATTGCCGTCCGGCGTTGATATCGTCAGTTCAAAGGTGCTCATTTGCATCAGCCCTTCTGATTTGCTTTCTCGATCGCTTCCTCGATCGTTCCGACGAACAGGAATGCAGATTCAGGCAGATCGTCATGCTTGCCCTCGATGATCTC
>DFIB01000159.1 GCA_002371375.1 Mageeibacillus sp. UBA3708
GCGGTATCTTGAGCTTGCCTCTGACGAGCTTCTCAGGGTCCGTGCTCCATACACTGGGCACGAGGTCGAGCTGCCACTCATCGGCGTTAGGCATCTCGAGAATAGACAACATCTCAGCGAAATAATACTCTATACGCGCGATATTCATCTCATCAAGGAGGATGAGGTTGATATCATCATTATAGCCGGATGCATATATTCTCTTGAGAACCTCAGTCTCGTTGAAGTTCTTCGTAAATTCATTGAAGTAACCGAAGAGCTCGGTCCTGTCACGCCAAGACGGCTGTACCGAAGCGATCGTCGCGTCAATATTCAGGAACTTACCGAATGAGTAAGGCAGTGACGTTTTACCTGTACCAGAGATACCCTGAAGGATAATGAGCTTTGTGGAAGCCATACCGGCGACGAACAGTCTTACGATCTTAGGTTCATAATACAAATGCATTTTCGAGCACGCGAAGTTCCTGAACCTGTCACAGAACTGAACGAGGTCGACCTCGTTATCGTATTCAGGCGGCGTGTAATTCTTGTAGAAATTATCAACCTCAAAGAGCTTGCTGAATCTGTGCTCGGTAGTAACGAGAACGCCGTCCTCTGCAGGAACCTGACCTTCTTCACCGCCTTCACCCGTACCGGCTGCACCTCCTGCATAGGAGAATCCTTCTCCTCCGGAGAAGCTGCCTGCCGTATTGAAAGGAAGACCGATCTGAGCGACCTTCATCGCCATGATCTCGTCTTTCTCCTTCGCCATCTTCATAACGCGCTGCTGAAGCACGGATATCTCTTCAAGAAGGTCCTCATTGCTGACGATGGAATGCCTGAACCTTATATATTTCCTTACAGCAAGGATTATCAGGAAAATGATCAGCACATAGATAGCTGCCACCACGAGAATGGCAAGCACTGCGAGCACCCATCCGATCGCTCCGAATTCAGACGAATACTGCTTGAAGAGCTCGGCATAGTTTGCAAAATTGAAGATCTGAACAAACCCCTTGCCAATGCCCCCAAAGATCATTCCGAACCCTTTGAGCATCTCAGATATAAATGCAAAGAACCAACTTAAAAATGCACCCATAACTCTCGTCCTTTATGTGTTGTCACCGTCTCCGCCGTCAACCCTCTCAGCGTCTGCGTCAGCCTCAGGAGCGGCGCCGTTATCAATAGCAACGTCATCCTCTGCCGTATTGCTCTCTGCAGCAGCTGCTGCTTCCTTCTCAGCCTTCTCTTTGGCAAGATATTCCTCGATTGCCTTCTTCTTGATAGCTTCCTCATCCTCTTCACTGATCTTCGGCTTCTTGGCCTCGATAAGCACAACGATGAACTTATACAACTCGAACAGGAAGAATATAGCCATAGGTATTACAATGCAGATGAAGAATCCGGTCTTGGATCTCAGGAAGCTCAGGACATTACCGAAGCCGGCAAGCTTTGTTCCTGTCCACTTACCGATGATGTCAGATGCTGAGACTCTAGACTCATCGTTGACCGGATTATTATCACCTCGTGTAATAAAAGTTCTTGTTTTACCTTCTTCATTTATCTCCACGATTCTGTGAGTATTCTTGATTCTGATATTATCAACAATTGCATAGAAAGTAATAACATCATCCTTCTTCAAATCAAACAGATCAACCTGCTTAACAAATATCAGATCCCCCTTCTTGAATGTAGGGCTCATTGAATCCGATTCAACAGACATGGGCATAATACCAAACAGATTGGGGACACCGTTATTGCGTTCTGAAGTAAACACGAGTATCGTGATCAGCAACGCGAAGATTAGAATGATCCACGCTAGAACATTGACAATTGTACCTAAAACTTTCTTCATAAAGATTCCCCTTCTTGCATTATGTTGTTTCTACGATCCGGAAGTCCATTCCGAATTTGATCTTCCCACCTATTATTGCATCTACGCAGTCAGGATCATTGCCTTCAAGCCAGATGACAACAGTATATTTGTCTTTTGCTTTTGGTGCAAATCCCTCTACGGTCTCCTTAAGAACAGTGGCGCCGGATAAGAATTCCTTGTCACAGTCGCTCTCCATTCCTGTACCATTGGATTTTGTCTTACCGTAGACAGTCTTCTCACCGTTACAAAAAACAGCTACTCTGATTGCTTCATCAACGCCGTTGGAGACATTCTCAATGTACAATTCTTTCTCATATGACAGAGTGTCCTGGCCGGCATTGATCAGATAGAATGTATATGCAATATAATTGGCACCATTGTGGGAGCCATTGATCATGTCAATATTATCAGGAAGATCCTTACCACTGATATTAGTCATGTCGTATGCCATATCGGCATTAAGCAAGGATATCGTGTGATCGAAGTCAGGAGTCTCGGACAAGGACAGGCTCTGGTTGACCATATCGTATTTGCTGACACGGACGGTGAATCCGCCGAATTTGTCATAGAAATAAGAGATTGCATAAGCGATAGCGATTACTGCAACAAGGATAATGATAAGAAGCGACAATATCCTGGTCACGAATACATACTTCTTGACCTCTGTCGCCGTTCTCCGGAGTCCTGCGACATCCTTTGCCTTGTTGTTCTTATCCTTAGCCAATTACAATACGCTCCTCATCTTAATATATTATCACTAATTTCTCTTTCTTACATATCTCTCTAAAGTATACTTGCCCGCAAGGTTGCCTGCCACATATCTGCAGTCCGCTTCAAAGAGAGCCTCCGCCTGGTTAGCTGTCGATACTCCGTCAGCAATCGGATCTGCCCCGAGGCCGCCGACAAATTCAACAATGGAATGAACGGCAGCATTTGATCTCTCGTTCTTACCTATATACATTGTTACTTCCTGACTGAGCATTACATAGTCAACCGGATATTCGGACAGTTTCATCAGAGGTGAATTGCTTCCGCCAAAACCCGTAAGCAGGAAATGGAATCCTCTGTTACGCAGATTCTCGATCACCCTGGCGTGTTTGACAGAACCTTCCGTCAACAGCTTCAACGGCAACTCAAAACAGATCCTGTTGGGATCTGTATCGTTGTCTTCAACGTAGTTAAGCATTCTCTGCTCTGCGCCACGCTCCAGAAGATATGCCGGAGGCATATATACTGATACCCATTTATAAAAGAAATCCCTCTCCTTAAACTTCTTCTCCGCTTCAAGTGCCTGCCTTAATTCAAGTTCAAAGAGAGACAAACACTGATTGGACAACTCGGCAACGTCTCTGAAGTTCTCCGGCATCAGTATCCCGAGCCCGGGAGTATTGAGCCTTGTCTTGGACTGGAAGAAAGCAAGGCTGCCCGTCTCGATCTCCCTGATGCTGCGGAAGAACATCTCAACGGCACGATTACCGCCGACATCTGTCTGCGGCTGATCGATCAGCTCCTGCTGCTCTAATTCATTGTCCAAAAAATCTTCAGCCAAAATCAAATACTCCAAAATATGATATTTAGTTAAGTAAAAGAATTATATAATAATTTTCTTTAAGTAACAACACGGCTCAAAATGGCACAAAACCCTTTATTTACGGGCATTTGCGCATATGTAAGCATCAAGTTGTTTACAAAGTGTAAACACAATTTATCGTTTGTTTAAAAACATTTCGAGGGTGAAATGAAATTATGAACAAAATGTAAATACAATCGTAACCTTTTGACACAATCTCGATTATCTGTTATTTTATAGGCATACAGAAGTATCCCTTCTTGCAAAAGCCCACTGTCGATCAAGGGATAATCAATTGACAGTTAATAATATGAAAAGGAGATTAAGGTTATGAAAACGACTAAATTTTCAATGAAGAAGAAAGTCTTAGCTTCTTCCTCAATGCTCGTAGTTTCCGCTATGATGCTCTCCACGGCAACGTATGCATGGTTCACAATGAACAAGGAAGTATCAGTAACCGGAATGCAACTTAAGGCACATTCAGAAGAAGGTTTGCTCATCAACGAAGTTGCTTCAGCTTCCACAGGAACTTGGGAAGAAGTTGCTCTTGCCGGACAGGGTAGTGCTATTTCACTTAGACCGGCATCAACAAAAGATCTTGCAAATTGGTGGCATGCGAACTCTAAGAAGTCAAATAATGAAGCTGGTGCAGATGCAAATGGTTCAATCGACACTGACTTAACAGTAGAAGTTGCTACCGGAACCTACTATAAGGATATCAGTATTTCTAAATCAGAGGGACAGAATCCTACTTTGTTAACTGATGTAACTGCTGCTGAAGCAGATACGAATGCTGAGAGAACCGTCTATTACGATGATGCGACATTTGGAACCACAGCAGGCACACTTGAAGATGGCGAGGGTTATTATATCAACTACAAATATTACCTCAAGTCATCTGGTAATGATGATTTGACTGTAAGCGCGAACAACCTCCTCGTAAATGTTACAGCATCATTAATTGATGGTAATACTGCAACAGCACAGAATCTTGACAGTTCACTTCGTGTTGGCGTTAAGATTGACGATCAGTTTAAGGTTTTTGCTCCTGTTACCAATTTCGATCCACTTTACTATGTAACCAACAATGCGGCTGGTAGTGCGTATACAGCTATGTCAAGTAGTGGTGCCGATCAGAATGTATTTGCAGGAAATACAAATGTAGAATTTAATACTTCTGCAGCGATTGTAATCCCTAAGGTAACCGGAGATGATACAAATCATGAAGGTAAACTTGTTGACGTTTATGTTTGGTTCGAGGGTGAGGACAGCCACTGCAAATCTGACAACCTTCTTGCAACACTCAACGGATATAATATCGATATCAAGTTTATCGACAACGATATTTGATTATGGTAGTTAGATTTTAGTTTCAGCCGTAACTTAACAACTACGATCCCCCTCCGCGAGGAGGGGGATTTCTTATGTCAGCTGATCATAAGGGGAATCGCTCATAACCTCCTCTCACCTGCTCTTATGAATACCGGTTCTCAGGTTATAGAACCCTAATGCACCCGAACGTCCTTATGTTGCGAGTAACGCTGCCGGTCAGTCCTTTCGGCAGGCCATGTGCAGCGATAAGCATGCCGCATAAACCTAATAGGAACTCCCGCCTCTACAACTGCTGTTGTGATCTGTCCTCCCTGATGAACCGGTATATCATCATATCCCGTAACCGGGCATGAGGATATCGTATGGTTAACATACACTATAAAAAGAGGTGTCCCGCTTGATCACGGGACACCTTTTTAACGTCTCCAATAATTACTTTATCTTCTGGCCGTTGGGATTCGTGCATTTGCCGTTACTGTCAAAATAATACCTGTAACCATTCTCATCAAGAGAACGGTTTGAATACATTATGCAGGAGTATTTATCGAAATAATACCATTTGCCGCTTATCTTCTTCCAGCCTGTAACTGCTATACCGCTTGATTTGAAATACCGCCAGGTTCCCGGGCCGGAATAGCTCGATGTGAAAGTGTATGCGGAATAATTCCTGTCTGTCGCATCATCATACTGGTACAGACTTCCTCTTTTGTGATTGAACCATCCGCCTGTGTACATCTTGCCGCTGTTGTCAAACAAATAGGTGTCACCATGATATTTGAGCAGATGATTGTACATAAGGATCGTTGAAGGTCCGTATTTGGAAGCATTATTACAGAAGTAATACCACTTCTTGCTGATCTTGCGCCAGCCCTTCTCCACCACTGCCGCACCGGAACTTGTGAGGTAAGTCCAGCCGTAGCCTGTCTCCACCCACTTGCTCGACATCATCTTGCCGTTCTTGGCGAAATAATAGAAGTTGCCGTTGTCGTTCACAACACCCGGTTCATACCCGGTATCAGAACGGTCACGGACCATGAGTCCGTCTGACGTGTCGAAATAATACCAGACACCGCCTATCTTCTTCCAGCCTGTCGCATACGTAGTCGATGTTATGTAGTACCTGTACTCATAACAGCCGTCCCAGCACTTGCCTTCCTTGTGCCAGCCGGGCTTGATCGCCGCGAAAGCCTGGAACGGAATGATGCTGACCAGCATCAGCATCGTCAGAATAACAGCAGCCGTCTTGCGTAATGAATTTGCCATAACCTACCTCCGGAATATCATTCACAAATTATTATATCAAACAGGATAGTGTTCAAAAAGGAAGAATAACATCTCAAAAACAGATCGAATATTCAGTGACAGCATTACAATTGATGCTATGACAGAAGTTGTCCACCAAAAATACTTAGCCCTTAGTAATTTCTCAAGTTTTAGAATCAGGTTAACTATCAATACAACAAATGCCCAGCCAAAATATAATGAATATAATACAAGCCCGTTCTCTGAAGTTCCCCATCCCACAACAGCCAAAACGAAGAACGAGAACAAGACCCAAATAAAAGCTACCTGTGCCAGCTTATCTTTACGGTTTAGTATAAACCCCAGAATAGCGAAGAATATAATAGCAATTCCGACATAACTGATCCGGGTTACTGGTTCCATTTGCCAGGACCATACATTATTTCTCTCCTCCCCCATACTTCCCGGAGCAACAAAGCAGGAACTGACAAAATTAATGTACTGCAGCAATCTGTCTGAAAAACTCAGGGAAGTCCCCGTATACACTGTTAAGCCCATAATATTATTGTCCATTAGGAGCAATATGTTCAATCTTCCGAGAGCTATTAACAAAACAAAAAAATCAACAGCGCTCGTGAACATTTTTGATATCCATTTTTTGACAGATGTTGCATTAACAGTAGCAACCAAAGGGAAAAGAATACCGCTTGTAAGAAGCGTTCCGGCAGCCGCCAGAACAGAGAAAGCTGCTTCATCTTTTTCTTTGCAATACAAGCATATCGTTAATGCCAGCCAGAAATAAGCTAAAATGTATTGTTCGATCATAATGGAAAAGAGAAGATATGTATACATAGAACATGTAAGGATCATAAAGCATACTCTTTGCTGAGCACTAAATTTGAGTTGCGCTGCGATCATAATGTTGGCAACAAGCAGGATCATAATACAGATACAATCAATGATCAAAGCTGATGGTATGATTGGGATGATCTGGCTGATTATATAAGCAATCCCCATAAAAGGTATAGAAAACACTCCTGACAGTGGCTGCCTTATATCACTGTTCATCGAATCTATCAGATTAAATGAATATCTGTTGACAAGAATCGGTGAATCGCTTGTATATATAATGTCAAAACCCACGTTTTGATCATAAAATGCCGTACTGTTACAATAAGCATACGCTGCGTATACAGCAGTTACACCAAACAGGAACAAATAAAAAAACATCTCTTTGCGCGATATGCGGGAATCAATAAAAACAATGCGCAGTAAATGCATCAATTCATTCCAGAAAAACAAATTTAAAGCATATACAGCAGGTACAGACAGCACGCTTAATGATATACGCAAAACTGGATCAACTCCCCACAGAAACGGGTAATGCATGAGAATCAAACAAGTGCTTATGCAAATGCAGACAGAATTGATCAACGAGAACAATTCAACAGCCCTTCTGTATTTATAAGAAGCACGAACAATGTCATATACAGGAACGCACGCTATCACGATGAATATAACAGAAGCCGCAATAACAGAGTAATAGTAAAATATATCAGAACCGGCGTTAAGCAACAAAAAACACATTGCTGACAGAGCAAAGAACCATTGTCTTTTTAAATTGTCTCCAAAGTCAGATGATCCGGACCGCCTTATTTCACTAATGAAATAACTAAACACACTGCAGTCATTCCTCCGCCAACAACGAATCCACAAATATCTTTGGATCAAAATCGACAAGATCATCTACACCTTCGCCAAGACCAGCCAAGACCACAGGGACCTTGCAGATATATGCAACAGCAATGATCACTCCGCCCTTTGCAGAGCCGTCGAGCTTTGTGACGCCGAGATAATCAAGGTCAACTACTTCTGAGAAGCTCTGAGCCTGCAGAACGCCGTTCTGTCCGGTAGTCGCGTCAATGATCAGCATAGACTTGACGACACTGTCAGGTGCTTCACGCCCGATGATACGCTTGATCTTGGCTAACTCGTCCATCAGGTTCTTCTTGTTGTGAAGTCTTCCTGCCGTATCGACTATCAGTATGTCAGCCTTTCTCGCGATCGCAGCATGGACCGAATCATATACGACTGCTGCAGGATCGGAGCCGTCAGCGCCCTGAGAGATGACTGTTGTGCCGGTCCTCTCGCCCCATACCTTGATCTGCTCGACTGCGGCAGCCCTGAAAGTATCGGCAGCGGCGATAATGACCCGCTTGCCCTCAGCCTTATATCTTGCGGCCAGCTTGCCGGCAGTCGTTGTCTTGCCGGTACCGTTGACACCCACAAGGAGCAGGATGTTAAGTTTGCCGTCAACAAGCTCGTATGTGCTCTTGTCGCCGAGTATCTCCTCCATGCGCGTCCTCACGGATCCGAGAACAGCATCCTTGCTATTATCACCGGTGCTCTTGATATCTTCCTTAACACGGTCAATAATGTCCATACTCGCCTGAACTCCACAGTCGGCACGGACCATCAGTTCTTCGAGCTCATCGAGCTGATCCTCATCGAAATGTCCGGTCATAGCGGCGATCTTCGTAAATCCGCCACCGAAGAACTTCCTCGTCTTATCAAGGCCTCTCTTAAATGCATCAAATAAACCCATAAATCCCCCTTAACTAAGTCTCATCGACAATATCTTAGATATACCGCGCTCCGCCATCGTGACGCCGTACATGCGGTCACATGCCTCCATTGTGCCCTTTCGATGGGTAACGAGAATGAACTGTGATTTGACGCAGTACCTTCTGACGAAGTCCGTGAACCTGGTGACGTTGACATCATCAAGCGCAGCCTCAACCTCATCAAGGATTACAAACGGCGACGGCTTGAGCTCCAATATGGCGAACAGCAGCGCAATAGCCGTAAGACACCTCTCGCCACCCGACAGGAGCGTCAGGCTCTGCAGTTTCTTGCCCGGCGGTTGCGCCTTGATCTCAATGTTGCAGTTGAGCACATCCTCCGAATCGAGAACGATCTCCGCCGTTCCGCCTCCGAACAAGTCAAAGAACACGCGTTTGAAGTTGTTATTGATTATCTCGAACTGCGCGATAAACTGCTGCTGCATCTCATTAACAAGATCGGAAATGACCTTCTCAAGATTCGTCTTGGCCTCGAATATGTCGTTGCGCTGATTCGTCATGAATTCCAACCTCTCGGACAATTCGCGGTACTCATCGACCGAATCGAGGTTCACAGGACCGATATTCTTGATCTCATTCTTATGCTTTGCAATCTCCTTGGCAAGAGCAGACGCATCCTCAACCGGCATGCATGAATCCTTCACATTATCGTATGTGACCTCGTAATCCTCCCACAGGCGGTTCTTGGAGAAGTCGATCTCATTGATATACTTCTCGTACTTGGCCACGTGATTATTGAGCTTGTTGCGCAGGTTATTGATGGAATCGCTTATGGATGTCAGCTTGTTGACGAACCCGGACATCCCTGCATCTATATCTGCCTTCTGCTTCATCAGTTCATCAACAACCTTCTGGAGCTCTTCGGCCTTGCCGGCAAGCTCCTTGATATCCTTCTCGGCTTCTGCGATCTCCTTATTGATCTCCTTAAGAGATGCCTCGTCCTCCTCAATAGCCTTGTTGCGCTCCTCGACCTCGGCGTTGACTGCATTGATCTGTATCTTGATGTGATCAGCAAGGTTTATAACGCCGTTGCGCTCGGCCAGCAGCCTCTCTGAATTTGAAGTCAGCTCTGCGATCTTATCCCTGATCTCGTCAAGCCTGGCAGTAAACCCGGCCGCCTTGATGTCGCCCGATTTGCTGTCCTCTTTGAAGTCAGACAGTTCGTTGCTAAGTTCCTGTTCGATCCTCTTGAGTTCCTCGAGGTCATCCTCCAGCCTGAGCTTGTCTGTCGATATCTTCTTGAGAAGTGCCTCCGTCTCCTGACGCTGCGTATCACTCTCGTTTATCTTGCTCTCGATATTGCGGTAATCGGTCTCCGCCTTTACACGCTCCATCGCGAAATACTTCAGCTGCTCACCCAGCAGCATGACCTCCCTGTTCAGGACGCCGATCTTATCATCGACCTCCTGACGGTTCTCCTCATTGTCAGACAGCTTGGCCTCAAGCTCATCCGTCTGCTTTGTCAGGTCTTCGATCTCTCTGGCTCTGCCGAGTATACCCACACCCGACTTACGGACGCTGCCGCCGGTAAGCGAGCCGCCCGGATTGATAGAATCACCCTCGAGCGTTATTACCTTCACCTGGTGATCCGTCTTGCCCGCTATTATCCTGGCATTATCAAGATCATCGGCAATGATTATCCTGCCGAGAAGATTGGACACGATATCCCTGAGCTGCTTATCACACTCAACAAGTTCGTCAGCCGTATTGATATATCCCCTCTGGATCGATGCCTTGGCATCTATGTCAGCAGGTATCGGCCTTGCCTTGATGTTCTCTATCGGCAGGAACGTAACCCTTCCGAGTCTCTTCGTCTTGAGCACGCCGATCAGGTCAGCAGCATCCTTCTCCTTCTTCGTTACAAGATTATGAATAGCGTTGCCGAGCGCGATCTCAATTGCAGTCTCATACTTCTTATCTACCGAAATAAGGTCTCCCAGCACACCAACAACCTTGCTCTTGAGGGATGTGTCACCATCGATCTCATCAAGCAGCCGCCTTACCGATTCCTGATAGCCTTCCTTGCGCTTCTCAAGATCCTTGAGGGTACGCAGGCGCGCACACTTGGAGAGAAATTCGCTGTTGTGCTTCTCAAAGAACTTATTAAGCTCCACCTGCTTCTCGGACAATCCTGCGAGCTTATCATTACGGACCTTTATATCGTCCTGAACGTCACCTTCGGACTTGGTCATCTCTTTCCAGCGCTTATCAGCCTCATCAAGAGATCCCTGAAGTTCTTTAACGCCCTCGTTAAACGTCCCGAGCTGTTCCGAGATCCTTGTTATCTGCTCCTTGAGGGATTCTATCTTCGCTGCCGTCAGATTAATATTCTCGCGGCTCGAATAAAGCTCATCTGTCTTCTTGTCGATCCTCGTCCTGATGGCGCTTCTGCTCTTCTCTTCCTGCTCGTATTCGGCAAGCAGAGCATCCCTCTGATTAGCCAGCTCAGCTGTCTGAGTCTTGATATCATTACACTCCGTCAGGATCTTCTCAGCCTTGTCAAGATGCGACTTGCGTTCAGATTCCAGTGTCTTGATACGTACTGCCGCCGAATCGTTATCGAACTTGTTGTCGTTGATATCCTTCTCGGTCTGGCTCCTTCTCTCGGTAAGCACCTTGCGGTCGGAATTCTTCTCGTACTGGACTTCAGTGACGTCAGATAATTCCTGTCTCTTATTCTCTATCTCTTCCTCAAGCTGCTCACTCTTGTTGGTAAGTTCCAGATTCTCTTCCCTCAAAGCGATAAAACGGTCTTCCTGTTCCTTGATCTCTGTCTCGAGCTGCTCCTTAATGCTGGCGGAATCCCCCATTGCCTCATTGGCTTCAGTTATTTTATGGACAAGCAAAGATATATCTTTTGTCTTTAATTCCTCATATATCTTGTGATAGCGGACAGCCTTCTTGCTCTGCTCTTCGAGGGGACCCTTGCGTTCATTAAGTTCAGCAAGAACATCGTCAATCCTTAAAAGGTTTTGCTCCGTTGAAGCAAGCTTCCTCTCGGACTCCTCCTTGCGGACTTTATACTTAACAATACCGGCAGCTTCTTCAATAACATAACGCCTGTCCTCAGACTTGGTCGACAGGATCTCGTCAACTCTACCCTGCCCGACTATGGAATAACCGTCCTTACCGATACCCGTATCCAAAAACAGGCCGACAATATCCTTAAGCCTGCAATTGACCTTATTGATCTGGTATTCACTCTCGCCAGACCTGTAGAGCCTTCTTGTTACCTGAATCTCCGGGAAATCATAATCAATATACTTATCTCCGTTATCGAGAGTCAGAGTAACCTCAGCATAGTTCATCGCCTTCCTGGTGGCAGTACCGTTGAAGATGACATCTTCCATCTTGCCGCCTCTGAGGGACTTCGCGCTCTGCTCGCCCAGAACCCAGCGGACAGCATCGGTAACATTGGATTTACCGCTTCCGTTAGGCCCTACTATAGCCGTCATGCCCGTGTCGAACTCGATTAGAGTGCTCTCGGGAAATGATTTAAAACCTTGAATTTCGATTCTCTTGAGATACATCGCCCAATTATACCACAAAAGCGGTTTACATATTCACAAAAGTGGAATTATAAACAGCTATCGCTTCCTTGGCACACTTCTGCTCCGCGTCCTTTTTGCTGTGACCTGTGGCTTTTGCCAGGAAAACGTCATCGGCATAGACCTCGCAGTCAAATTCTTTGCAGTGTGCAGGACCCCGCTCGTCCACGATTACAAACGATATCATGTGCCTGTGCCCCTTGTTCTGCGATATCTCCAGGAGCTTGCTCTTGTAGTCCATAAAGATCTCACCGTTAACAGCTTTGTTCACCGTATCAGAAAGATTTTTATAAATTACATCTCTTGCCGCATCGAACCCGCCGTCGAAGTACACCGCCGCGATCACCGACTCAAAGCAGTCCGCCAGATTGGAGTCCTTATCCGCCCCGCCGCTCTGCGCCTCGCCCTTGCCGAGAAGGAGATACGAACCCATATCAAGCTCTCTTGCAATCTCGGCGAAAGACCGCTCGCACACCGCAGCACTCCTCGTCTTCGACAGGAATCCTTCATCGCACTTGGGCTTTTGGTCGTAGATCATCTCGCCCACGACCACATCCAGCACAGCATCACCGATGAACTCCAGCCGCTGATTGGATTGCCAATGCTCCCCGCCCTTCTCAAAAACATACGTCGTGTGGGTGAATGCAGTCTTCAGGAGTCCCTTCTCCTTAAAAACATAACCCAGCTTCTGTTCAAATCCGGAATAATCAATATCGACCATACTATTCCTCTTAAAAAAATAGCTGAATGCATAAGCATCCAGCTATAGCGTTATAATTAGAAATTATTACTGCTCTTCCAGACCCTTGATGTAATCAATTGCATCTCTTACTGTAGTTACCTTCTCAGCTACGTCATCGGGAATCTCGATGTCAAATTCCTGCTCCATAGCCATAACGAGTTCTACCATATCGAGTGAATCAGCATTGAGATCATCAATAAAGGAGGAATCCTCTGTGATTGTTGATTCATCAACGCCGAGCTGATCTACGATCATTGTCTTAATGCTGTCGAATAATTCTTCTCTTGTCATATTTTGTTTACCTCCAAATATGATTGCTTATACAATCTACAATACTTTTAATGTAACAGACTAAAATTGTCAATAGTTATTTTGAAAATCTACAGACTATTACTTGGATTCTTTGAAAAGGTCAAGATTCTTGAACAGATAATCAAGACCGGAGATGATCGTAAGAAGCACGCACAGATCGAACAACACATCACCGATGACAGAGATCGTACATACAGGCAAAGGATACTGCATATCACCGCCTGTCGCCCTGTAGAGCAAGGGCTCAAACAACAGGTATACGATTGCGATCATCTGTACTGCCGTCTTGACCTTACCGATCATTTTGGCAGCCATCACTTCACCCTTGGAAGCAGCAACAAGTCTTATGCCCGACATCATAAAATCCCTGAATACAATGATCATTACACACCATGCATTAACTCTTCCAAGTTGCAGAAGTCCAAGGAGCACACTGATAACGAGCACCTTATCCGCAAGAGGATCGAGGAACTTACCGAGATTGGTAACCAGCTCTCTCCTTCTGGCGATCTGGCCGTCAAAGAAATCAGTCAGGGATGCAACGATGAAGATTGCTGCTGCAACGGTCATACCATGATTAACAACAAAATTATTCCACCCCTGCGGTTCGAAGCCGTATATCTTTATCGGCAACATAAACAAAAGTGTAAACGGGATCAGAAAGATCCTCAATAGCGATAGTTTGTTAGGTAAGTTCATATAATAACTCCTGTCATATCGTAATCAGAGCAATCGACTATTCTGACAGGGTATCTGCCTCCTATTCTAAGCTCACGGTTCTCATCTTCAGGAACAAGCACATACACGACCGGATCGTCCTCCGGCGCCTCTCCGTAACTTCTTCCCTTGTAAAATATACCATCTTCCGCGATAGAATCAATAGTTACCACCGTTTCCGTGGATATTCTTTCCTTCGTTAATTCCGCAGATATCTGTCTCTGCAGCTCATATATGCCATCATATCGCTCCTTTTTGACGTTATCGGGAATCTGATCAGGCATATCATAAGCCTTTGTCCCCTCCTCCGGCGAGAAAATAAAGCATCCGAGCCTGTCAAACCTCCATCTCCTGAGGTTATCTTTAAGCCTCTCATAGTCTTCTTCGGTCTCCCCCGGGAACCCGACCATAACAGTTGTCCTGATTATCGCATCCGGTATCTTTGACCTGATCAGCTCCAGCTTCTTTGTGATCAGCTCCTCTGTATCGAACCTGTTCATCGCCTTGAGGATTCTGTTGCTTCCGTGCTGTATCGGAATATCGAAATAATGTGCCGCCTTCGGATTAGTCCTCACTTCCTCGATCAGTTCATCGGTTATCCCGTCCATATAGCCGTACATAACCCTTATGAGCTCTATCCCATCGATCTCAGACAATTTATGTATCAGTTCAGCGGTAGAACGCTTCTTATACAGATCAACCCCGTAATTCGTAGTATCCTGAGCCGCCAGAACAAGTTCCTTATACCCCTTGGAAGCAAGGATCTCCGCCTCCTTGATGATATCCTCCATCGGTCTGGAGATAAAGTTGCCCCGTATCAGAGGTATCGCACAGAAAGCACAGCGGTGAAGGCATCCCTCGCCGATCTTAACCCAGGCATAACTGCCGGTCGAGACATCCTTATCAGTGATAAGGTGATCAAGACTTCCCGCTTCAGATACATTGCATATCTTATCCTCAGCCTTGTGTTCCGCTGACATCAGCTCGCTTACCGTCTTACAGATATCGCCATAATGAGATGTGCCGAGAACGGCATCGACCTCCGGAAGATCCTTGAGAATGTCCCCTGGATAACGCTGTGACAGACAGCCGGTAACTATAATATACTTGAGCCTGCCGTCACCTTCCTTATAATCCGCACAATCCAGAATAGTATCGATCGCCTCGGTCTTCGCCGATTCGATAAAACCGCACGTATTGATTATAACGACATCAGAATCATTGATGTCATTTATTACCGAATACCCCTCATCCTTAAGGAGTTTACTCATGCATTCTGCATCGACGAGGTTCTTTGAACAGCCGAGCGCTATGATCGTTATGTTGATATTACTGTTATTCATACCAACCGAATATACACAAAAATCAGAGAGAACGCAAATATTTCTTGTGTTCGTCAGGTATGCGGAAGCTGTCGCAGCACTTCCTCACCGTCATTTTGTGTATTGTCGGAGACAGTCTCCTCGCCTCCATATAGACAAGAACATTATCATATTGCTTGGTCAGGGCCGTAGCAAAGTACCAAGCGATCATCATCTGAAGATAGTATTCATTGGTCTTGATCCGGGCGACCATCTCAGGATACCTGTCATCGTAGTCCTCATCAAGGAAATGATCCATCAGGACCTTAACAGCAAACCTTACAGTATATATATCCCTGCTCTTGATCCAGATCTTAACATACTTCAGAAGCTTATCGTGATTCTTCTTGAACACCTTGGGAATCATCTGGTCACAGGTTGCCCAGTTATCAACATACGG
>DFIB01000174.1 GCA_002371375.1 Mageeibacillus sp. UBA3708
ATGATCGTCTCGATATCCTGATTAAGGCTCCTGAATCCTTCGATCCTCATGAGAGCAGCCATCGCTTCCTCGTTTGCCATTAGTCTGCGGAGAGTATCATTATCCACATTAACAAGCAATGCCGATTCCCATCTCTTTGCAAGGAGCGTTGCAGTGGTTCCTGCCATGGCAAGATCAAGGATCTCAGCAGCATCAACCTGTCTCATCGCACTTCCGTCGTACGCAAGAACAGGCAGGAAACTGATAAACTCCCCCACCTTGCGTTCGGGATTGCTCTCCTCCACATTAAGCTGGCAGCTGTAGTCGGATATCTGCTTCAGCGCACGGTCCAGGGCAAAGTCGAAGATGTAGCACTCACGCTTGATTATCTTGCGTTTGCCGCTGTCATCGATTATCTCCCACGGGCTCTGGACTCTGAATGCCGCCTGGAAGTACGTCTCGGGGCTTTTCAGATTGCACAGCATGAATATGCCTGTCCACGGTCTTACCGTGACGCCCGTCATCAGTTTGCCGCAAGACAAGGTGATGGTTTTTGAACTAAGCGGATCTCTCATGGCTCTCTGTACGGGTTCCAGCGCTTTCACACCGGTTCCCGCCTGAGTTCCTGCACAGACAATTACTTCGTAATCATCAAAAAAAGAGTTCTGACGTTGTCTCAGCAGGTTGTACATCGCATAACATGAATTGACCTTGGGCATGAACCATAAAGTGTGGTTCAACACACTTAGCAGACGCACATCCGAGAACGGCATCGGAGGCTTCTCGGCACCCTGCTTAAGTTCGTCAACGGAGGTTGCCATGTATGATCCGCGTATGAGGTCAAGCCATTTCTGGACATAATCCTCGTACTTGAAATGTGCATTCTCTCCCTCTCCTTCTGCAGAGAAGAAAACATTAAGATCGAATTCATTGAACTCGCCTTGCCTTGCAATCCTAATGATGCTGTCCGGCACCTTGTAAGTCAGCATGACCATCCTCGGCAAAGACTCGTACGGATTGTCATCACCGACCCAGTTATCCTTGGCGCGCTGCTCATCTGAATATGTCCAGTTGTAGATCTGTTCTTCTATAAACTCACCGGAGTTTAATGCGCGGAAAGGTGTGCCCGAGAGATACAAGTAATACCTTGCCGTTATAGGCAGCCATGTCTCGTCGTATGCATTACCGCGGTCATATCTGCTGAGGTCATCCTCATACGTATCCTCATCATTCTCAAACAGCTGTTTTGCACTCTCTTTCCACGCTCCGAAATGGTACTCATCGAAGATGACCAGGTCCCAGTTCGTAGCATGTACCCACTCATTATTCGCCTTTATGCCGCCGGTCGCCTTATTCACTCCAAGAAAGTCCTGGAACGAGCCGAAGCACACTATCGGCCTCTCCTTATCCGCGCGCTGGTATTGGTTATCGATAGTATCTTTAAGATTATCCGGATCTCTGGCAATAAACTGCCACCCCTCAAAATCCACATGCGTCATCAGGTCTTCTCGCCAGGCCTTCTGAACAGCCGGCTTGAACGTCAGTATAAGCACCTTCGTAAGTCCCATCCTCTTGGCAAGCTGATACGATGCGAAAGTCTTACCGAATCTCATCTTCGCATTCCACAGGAACTTCGGGATCCTGCCGCCCTCTTCCGCTTCGGCAGACTCATAATATCCCATCGTCCTCTTCACCGCATCTTCCTGCTCAGGCCTCATTCCGAAAGTCTGTGTCCTGTTCTCGACATTATCCGTCCTGTTCCTTACCGCAACGATAGCAGCCCTAACATCATCGGCAGTACAGCGGAACCACTCTCCGCCCATCCCACGGACTTCCTTCTTCTTAAGCATTCTATGAACATCACTGTCCCTGAAATGCGTGCCGTCAGGATACATAGCAGATTCGCGCAGAACTATCCTGTACGGAACACTCCCGTCAGGTCTCTTTGTCGGATACTGTTGAGCAACACGCTTATCTACATCAACGGCTGTGTAACCAACTTTGAGCATGCCCCTATACTGGGGATTGGTATCCTCATAGGCGTATATCATGGGGTGGGATTCCGGGTGTTGGGGGAAGAAGAGATTGTCAGCCATTTGAATCACCCGTTAAGTCCATTGGGCGAACCAAGGATTCAATATATGATATTTCTTGTTCAGAAAGACCATAAAAAGCATATAATTCTTCATCCTCCCATTCTTTATTAAAATCCAACAGAGGAACAAATCTGAAGTTGTTCTTTGAAATATGCATTGATGAATATGTCAAACGCAACATAAAACGCGCAAACTTTCCTGCTATATATCGCTGATAGTTTACCGCCTCCGTAAGAGTATCAAACACTCCAATCACCAAATAAGAAAATGTAGTTACCTCTCCCGGTCTAAGAATTTTGGGTTTTGTTATCCCGTTATATCCCTTCGAAGGATCTATTCCAACTTCACCATTACTCGGTACCAAAATGCCAATGGTAACTTTGAATTTATCTATTATTTCGCTATTTTTAACAACTTCATCACGACCAACATATCCCGTTCCTTTGCTATGAATCAGTTTAATTGCTCCATCAAAGTATTCCGTATTACCTCGTGATTTGGAAACAAATCCAAATGCATCGATTGGATATACTTTCTCTGTTAAAAAGTCTTCCGTCTTATCTAATACTTTGTGAATAATAGAAATGGCTTTGTTCGAACGAATAAAAATATCTCCAAATTCATCCAGCGATCTAATTGAGGTATCTATATCTCTTCCGAATATATTAGTAACCCTGCATTTTGCTTTTATATCTCTAGCCCACAAAAAATAGCAGATACCACCTGCTATGTTCACATTATCAAAACAATCTCTCGAATTGAAATAATCGACAAGATCAGTAATATTGCTGTTTTTCAGCATTAAATCTCGAAAATCATTCAAACCTATTCCACCCGAATACCATCTTGCAGGAATAATCATACAGAGATACTTCGGATTCATTTTCATTGCTTGTTGTACAAACAAATGGAATAAGGGTTTTGCTTGACGAGCTGCTACAGAGTCTTCACTTCCTCCACCCGTTTCTAACTGATACGGCGGATTTCCAATAATCACATCAAACTTCATATTCCATATCTCCTTGGGATTTGTATTATGTATAAACTCGTATGCGTGCCGCTCAAGGCCCTCTCTTTTCGCATCGCCGTATTCAGATTCTGCAGCACCGCAATACACGCACTTCTTATCCTTAAATCTATGCTTGACATTCTTGAATCTGATATTTCCCTGTATATCATCGAATACAGATACCGAATAAATGCTGTTGGGGTATTTAGAGCAGTACAGGCTGCGCCGCGCCAGAAGGCTCGTAAGCTCCGTAATGGCGATACCGTATAACTGTTTATGCATTATGTGGTCCAACCGCTCCTGCAGGTCGGGGATGGTGGGTTCAAGTCCCACAAGCAGCCTTTTCGCAATCTCCCGAAGGAAAACGCCGGACTTTGTCGCGGGATCGAGGAAAGTCGTGTCAGGATCGGAGAACAATTCCTGAGGAAGCATATCGAGCATCGCATTCGCAACTTCAGGCGGCGTGAACACCTCATCGTTCGAGAGGTTGGCAATGCAGGACAGCACATCGGGATTGTAAGAGGATACAAGGCTACTCATAATCGGATAACCTCCTGTAATCTGTCAGCGGATATTCTTTAATTGGTGCAGGAATAAAAGCATTTGTCTCCTCATCGAATTCCCATCCGAGCATAAATATGTTCATCTGCTTCTCGTGCCCGTCCAGAAGCTCGGCAAATTCATAATCCCGCCGCTTGATCTGATCCCCGGACACGAGGTTCCACTCGGCGAAAACAATAGGCGTCCCGTCATTCTGCAGCATCGTCAGCGCATCGCCGCACAGGATATTCTTGCGCAGTATGAATCTGACTGTCTCACGACACTGATCATTCGCCTGAGTCTTTGCATTCACGGTGTATTCCTTGTTCCAGATATCAAACAGGTTCTGTCTGCATATCTCAGCATTGTCCTCGAGGATATCAACACCATAAATGCTCGTCACAGCCAGAACCGAATAGCGTTCATATTCATAGGGACTTTTGCCGTACTGTTTCTTGACAACAGCAAGTTTGCGCCTGAGGATCTCTTTGAGGAAAGCGCCTTCGCCGCAGGCAGGTTCCAGAAATCTCGAATCTATCCTCTCCGTCTCACCCTTAACAAGATCAAGCATCGCATTTACTTCGCGCTCGGCAGTAAAGACCTCCCCATGGTCGGCAACCCTCTGCTTGGACTTAACCTGTTTATCAGGCATAAGTTAGCTCCCTTCCCGCTCAGGGCTTTCAGGAAGGTTCTATAAATGTGTACTTTTTAGAATTGAACTGTAGAGATAGAAGTTGTTTTGAATTTTGTGTAAATATGCTTGTCTGGGGCAATTAATAGTACATTTCCTGTGCTAAAATAGGAACAGTTGAATGAACGGGCTGTTACAGGAAAGTACACCTTTTTGGAACAGCATCTCAAAATTTTTTGTGTTTCTCGAATTGTTTTGATTTGTAGTAGAACGTTGACACCGGCATATCGCATTCACGAGCGGCTTCCGGACCTGTTAACACGCCTGATTTCCACTTACGGTAAGCAGCGGGGAAATCACACGGAACCGGCAACACCGGCCTGCCGAATTTGATGCCGCGCGCCTTTGCCGCTGCAATGCCCTCAGCCTGCCGCTGCCTGATATTAACCCGCTCATTCTCCGCTACGAAAGAAAGGATCTGCAAAACCAGGTCACTTATAAATGTTCCCATAAGATCCTTTCCGTTGCGTGTGTCAAGAAGAGGCATATCTATCACACAGATATCAATACCTTTCTCGCGGGTCAGTATCCTCCATTGATCCTGGATCTCCTCATAATCGCGGCCAAGACGGTCTATACTCTTGATGTAAAGAAGATCGTCCTGTCTGAGTCTCTTCATGAGGATCTTGTAGGACGGGCGGTCGAAGTCCTTACCGGATTGCTTGTCTATATAGATATTGTGTGCAGGAATATTGTGTTCAGCCATTGCGATCATCTGACGGTCTTCATTCTGATCGTGGCTGCTCACACGCACATATCCATAGACAGAACTCATATGGTACCTCCAATTAGTATTCAATGGACACATACCATATTTGTCTGCAAATAACTATATACGATACTCTATTAAAACCTTAATCTCTATATCGTATGTGTTCTTATTATTGTTTGGGGAAGCTGTTTACTTCTTATTCTCCCAGTGCAGCTGAGGAACCAGTTCACGGTCCCTTATGTCATTCAAACAAAGATGAATGAGTGTCTGATAAGGGACACCCAATTTGTTTGCCGCCGACCTGAAGTAGTCGATGGTATCAGACTCAAGACTTATCGTAATTGTCTTTCTCTGCGGTTTACCGCTTGTCTGCGGCTCTACATCAACCGCAAAATCAGTCTCTTTATCCGAAGATTGAACAGTTCTCTTTGTCCTTGCCATGATTATTACCCCTTGTCAAATTATTGCTACTGCCATCTTTACTCTTGTCCCGTTCCGGCAAGTTCTTTAACCTGACTCAAAGTCAGACCGGAATACTTAGCCACTATGGTCAGGTCCAGACCGTCAGCGATCATCCTGGAGGCATTCTGTAACCGTGCCTTCTTGAAGCCGCGTTCCTCGCCTATCTTGACGCCGCGTTCTTCGCCTATCTTGACACCTCGTGCTTCGCCTATCTTGAAGCCGCGTTCCTCGCCTATCTTGACACCTCGTGCTTCACCAATTTTGACGCCACGTTCCTCTGCCTCATTGCGCATATCTTCCAGGATCTTACACATACATCTTACTCACTCAGGTTATGCTCATCTGATCATTCATGCAGGTTCTGTTCCGGCAAGTTCTTTAACCTGACTCAAAGTCAGACCGGAATACTTAGCTACTATGGTCAGGTCCAGACCGTCAGCGATCATACTGTAGGCATTCTGTAACCGTGCCTTCTTGACACCTCGTTCTTCGCCTATCTTGACTCCGCGTTCCTCTGCCTCATTGCGCATATCTTCCAGGATCTTACACATCTCACCGACACCTCCCTCATCTTCTTTATAATATTTTACTCTATCAGCCAATTCCTTGTGAATCATATCCTTTGAATCTTCACAATAGAAATCATGCATCAGCTGCCCGAGTTCCGTTGAGCAGTTCTTGTCTGATCCGTTAACATATATTATGTGTTCACCGTCATTGAACAGCTCATCTGTATCTATTATCTTCCTCTCAATCCTGTACAGCGGGATACTCCCGCCAAGAACATCATGTTCAGTTATGAAAATAACGTAGTTCTCCCGGAGGTCAGTCACTTTGCAGCCGGATTCAAGCATATGCGAATCAAGCATACTTGAATGATACCTGGCTCTCCGTCTGTCCGCCCCCTCATCCGATCTCTGAATCTCAAAGTTGTAATAATTATTCCCGCTGTCGACAGCAAGTATATCCAGACAAATATCCTTCCCGTTAAGATTCTTCAGAACACGCTGGGAGCGAACTTGAGTCACTCTGAGGTCATCTCGTCCAAGGATTATCTTCAGAAGCAGTTCCGCCCCCTCGTTATAGTTATCGAAGCATACACTCATAAAGTCATCGTCTATCAGACGAAGCCTTCGAATCCGTTCAAGATCTTTTGAGTCATGTGCTAAATTTCCGTGTTCCATATTCAGATTATACATCGATTATATTTATTTTCAATGTATAATTCATGAAGTAACAAAAAAACACGGTCGAAGTTCTATATTTTAACTGAGTCCAGCACTGCGGATATGCTCTCATGGAACACAAGTTCCGCCATACGGTCGGCAGATGTAACGTCCCTGTTGATGATTACCAGATGACGGCCTCTGAATCCGAACGCCAGGGAAGCGGCGGGATTGACCACAAGTGAAGTTCCTCCGACTATGAGACAATCCGCATTGTCCACCAGCCGCACGGCATTGCGCCATGCATCAGACGGAAGTCCCTCCCCATACAAAGTAACATCAGGTCTTATCATGCCTCCGCATATGGAACACTTCGGTATCGGGTCGGAAGACGTGAATATTGCATCTGCCGGATACTTCTTGTGACATCTTTTGCAGTAATTACGCAGTGTCGATCCGTGCACTTCCTGCACGTTGACTGATCCGGCCTTCTGATGAAGTCCGTCTATATTCTGAGTAATTACGCCGTCGAGCTTACCCGCCTTCTCCATCTCTGCCAGTTTATAATGTGCTCTGTTCGGCTCGATGCCGTCCACGTTAAGTTTCTGCCTGTAGAATTCGTAGAAGACCTTCGGTGCATGCTCAAGGCAGTCGATGGACAGAAGATACTCAGGCGTATACGAATCAAACTGCACTTCTCTGTTATTGTACAGTCCGTCTTTGGAACGGAAATCCGGGATACCGCTCTCCGTTGACACGCCTGCACCTCCGAAGAAGACGATATGCTTACTGTCAGCTATTATTTCGTTCAGTTCATCATACTTGCTCATAGAGGTCACCTCATCAGATATCAAGCTTCATGTCTCCAAACTTTATCCAATTCTTCTTGCGCATAAATTCCGATACTGCCAGGCTGATCACAGCAGGCAGCACGAAATACATCAATGCAATCTCGCCGATAACGACCCACGCATTCGTTGTCTCGACCATGGTCGTAAATGTCGAAATAGGACCGACAAGGCCTGCCGTTCCCATTCCTGATCCTACAGCATTGCTTGTCATGCCGAGAACCATTGTTGATACAGGACCCAGCACGGCACTTGAAATGATAGCAGGGATCCATATTCTCGGATTCTTGATTATATTAGGCATCTGGAGCATAGAAGTTCCGAGTCCCTGGGCAAGAAGTCCGTCCATCTTATTCTCGCGGTATGATATGACTGCAAAGCCTATCATGTTGCAGCAGCATCCGATAGTTGCCGCACCTGCAGTAATTCCGGACAGTCCGAGAGCTACACCGATAGCTGCGGACGATATCGGAAGTGTCAGGAAGATACCCATCAGCACACTGACGACAATACCCATAAGCAGCGGCTGCTGTTCTGTTCCCCAGTTAACGATGCCGCCCAGCCAGGACATGAATGTGGAGACCCACGGACCGAGAAGAATACCCGCAGCGCCACCGGCAGCAATCGAACACAGAGGTGTGATTATGATGTCAACCTTAGTCTTGCCCGCAACGAGATGGCCTATACCTATACCGACCATAGCTGCGACAAATGCGCCGAGAGGCTCGCCGGGCGAAGGAAGAAGCACCTGTTTGCCTTCATAGAGCAGAGCAGCTTCCGCCGTAAAAACCTTTGCATATGAACCGATCATGCCGCATACGGCAGCAGAGATCGTAACAAGAGGAGTCTCCTTATATTTGACTGCAACTCCCAGACCGATGCCGGCACCCATCAGACACTGGGCCATCTTGCCTATAAGAGTAATATACGTACCGATGGCACCGGGTATATATCCGCCTATCGTTCCTACTATCGTTCCGATAATGAGCGTACAGAACAGACCCGTCGCCATACCCGATAATCCGTCAATGAAGATCTTGTTGAGGATCTTCCTGACCTTCGACTTTTCCTTGGGCTTTGAAGGTTCTTCCCTCTTCACGGCTTTACTGGACATTTATGAACACCCTCCATATTTGTTTTCACGATTATAGCACAAAAGCATCACAACAAAACAGACTGCTTCGTTCTGAAGCAGTCTGTCATGTACTAACTATGTCTCAAACAGCAATTGATTACTTAACTGTAACCTTTGTGATGTGGGGATTAACACCCTCGTACCAGTAGAGGAAACCTTCCATATCAATCGTCTGACCGACCTGAAGAGCCTCAACAGCCTTGTAGACCTCAGTATCCTTACCGCAGAGGTATGACTCTACCGTAAATGTATACTCGTTGCCGCCGATCTTTACCTTGAAGTAGAGATCGTCACCCTGCTCACCGGAACCGTCCCACTTATATGTTGCTGCACCTGTTACCTCAGCACCGGTTACCGTGAATCTCTGATTCTGGTAGTTGATGAGCTCATCTGTGCCAAACTTTGCAGTAAGGTCAACGGGAGTGGATATCCAGTTGCCTTCCTCGATCTCGAAAGTAGCGCCCTCTGCGACCTCAACTTCACCTGACCACTCCGTCTTGTAACCTGTTACCTTGATCCTCTGTCCTTCAACGAGTTTTGCATAATCAGCTTCAGAACATGTCATGTTGTATACAAAATAAGCGCCCTCTGTATCAGCAAGGTATACAGTAGCCTTATTCTCCCACCATGACTGCTTAGCCTGAACATAAGCCTCGATAACTACAGGGGCATCAACTGCTGCAGCTGCGTAATCAGCATAACGCATAACGCCCTCACCCTTTGAAGAGACTGTAGACTCAGAGGATGCATCTGCAGATGATTCTGTCGTCTTATTGCATGCTGCAAGCGAGAACATCATGACTGATGCCAATGCCAAAGCAATAAACTTTTTCATAACCATTTCTCCTTAAGAAAACATGCTTCGGACCTGCCGTGAACAGGTTGTTCCGAGCACACATATTATACTCATGTTGCCCCGATGCAAAAGCCTGCCGGCTGTAATTTTAGAAATATGCACAACGGCAGGCTTTTATCGGGTTTTAAAATTGTTTAAGTTTTAAACTGTTTAAGTTTATGTTCCCTGACAAGCTTGATCACAAAGGCAATGCCTATGAGCAGCCACACGCCGCCGATGACCGACAGCATGACGACAGACTGCACCGGCATCGGACCCAGGTCAGAGCCGTCAACGGCGCCGCCCCCGATCTGATCCAGTCTGTACAGCGAAGATGTCGAATCATATAATTTATCGATATCCAGTGTCTCTTTACGCCTGACTGATTTGGCTACACTCTCGATCAGAGCGCCGGAAGCATCACGCAGGGATGTCGATCCGTTAAATACCGGAGTTACAAAAGTGTTCTCCGTATTCTCAAGCAGGAGCCTGGTGGCATCAAGCTTGACCTTATAGTGCAGATCATCATTAAGAGTCGAATTCAGATATTCCCTGTATTCTGCAGACTTCCGGGCCATCTCTGTCACGGGAACATATCCTTCGGTCTCTGCATAAGCCGTCTGAATGGAGTTCGTCAGCAGATACTGGGTGAACAGCCATGACGCAAGGACCTCCCCGGGATCCTTCTTGTTGAAGATGCAGATCGACGGTCCCTGGCTGATCATCTGCGGATTGGATGTATCAACCTGCGGAACAGGTCTTACAACCGTCTCAAACTCAACGATCCTGTCCTTGCTTATGTCAACAAGCGGAGCATCAGAGCCCATCCATGTCGAACCTGCAGTAGAATCGACGGCAAATACACACTGACCGGCATTCAGGAAATTACCGGGATAACCGGATATCTTGAATGTTGAGAAGGAACCGTTCTCGACGTTATTTGCGACTGTCTCAAGGAATTGCTTTGTCGTGTCGTTGAATATCAATATCTCGCCTTCACCGGTCGAGTATCCTGCCCCTGCCTGCTTAAGATACTGAATCATCATGTTGTCTGTTGATTTATAGATGAAAGGTATCATAGTCTTCTGGCCGTTGAGCTTATATGTCCCGTCATCATTTCGGGCAGCCGCCGCGCGCGACACTTCCCAGACATAATCCCATGTGACGATATCCGGGATCTTATACCCCAGCCTCTCAACGAAAGTCTTGTTGATGTACAACGCTTCAGTAGATCTCATATAGGGAACTGCGTACTGCACTCCGCCAAGCCTGCATTCCTGCATGAATTCGGGAACCATCTGATCTGCCGAAGGTGCTTCAAATCTTACCTTCTCCCCACCCAATCCGTAAGACGGATCTGCAATAAGCTCGTCTAACGGCACCACGGTATTATTGCCGGTCATGTATGTTGCAATATGATCAGGGTAGGTAATGCATACATTAGGCGTCGTATTTGTGGCGATATTCGTGATAACGTCATTATAGATCTTGCCGTAATCGGTATACAGCTTGATCGATACATTGATGTTCGGATAATACTCTTCAAACTCCTCTATCGCGCGCTTATAAATATCCGTCTGAGTCTTGTTGGTATCGTTTTTTGCCCAGAAAGTGATATTGTATTCCTTCCCTTCATCGAAGACCTCCGGAACCCGAAATGCTTCCGTTCCTTTGGATCCGTGACATCCTGCAACCGCAGCAGAAGCGAGCACGAGAACAAATACAAGGCACAAAGATAATAACTTTCTCATCCTTTTGTACCTCCCTGAGATACTCCCTCCATGATCTTCTTGCGAAAACACAGGAACAGGATAATGAGCGGTATGGAGATAACGACTACCGCCGCCATCATTGCAGGGATATTCTCCCTTCCGAATCCGTTCTCACGGATCTCCTGTATGCCGTTGGAGGCAAGGAAATACTTCGGATCATCCGTTATAAGCCTGGGCCATACGAAAGAATTCCAGCACTCGATCACCTTCAGTATCACGATGGTGACTATCGTCGGCTGGCATATCGGCACCATTACGCGCATAAGATATCCCAGATCCGACGTACCGTCGACCTTTGCCGCTTTATACAGCTCATCGGGGATCTGCTCGAAATTCTCTTTCAGCAGGTAAATATAGAACACAGACGTTACGGACGGAAGTATAAGTCCCGTAAATGTATTGCGCATGTCCCAGTTTGTGATGGTTACATAATTCGTGATGATGACCAGTTCGTTAGGTATCATCATAAGCGCAAGGAACAGTGCAAATACTATATTCTTGCCCCTGAACTGCAGTCTTGAGAACGCGAAGGCGGCCAGTACTATTACAACAAGCATCACAAGTGTCGTAAACACAGTGAACAAAAAAGTATTCAGAAAGTATCTTCCCAGCTCGACCTGACTGAAAGCATTAACATAGTTCTCAGCCGTAGGCTTTGTCGTATAAAGCGACGGAACGAATTCCCCATTATAAACACCATAGTCTTTGAGAGATGTCAATATCATCCAGTAGAACGGGAACAGGACTATAACGGCCCAGATGATCAGGAAGAGATAGACGACGGTCTTAAGCAGTTTATTCTTAACCATATCCGTATCACCTCATTTCCACAACCGTTTTCCTGCTGATCATGAGGTTGATCACAGTAATGGTGAATACTATAACGAACAATATGAGTGCCGCAGCCGAGGCATATGACGGATAACCTCCGGAGTTCCCGTAGAGCATATCATACACATAACCTACGATAGTATTCATCCCGGCTGAATTAAGATCGGTTCCGAATATTGCAACTTCATCACTATATGCCTTGAAAGCGCCGATAAAGCCCGTTATCACGAGGTAGAAGATCATGGGTGATATCATAGGGAGCGTGATCTTCGTAAAGATCCGCAGTCTGCCCGTTCCATCAATCCTGGCCGCCTTATAGTATGTGTCATCGACTGACGCCAGCGCAGATGTAAGTATAAGTATCTTGAACGGCATTACGATCCAGATCGTATAAAGACACATAACGAACATCTTTGCCCAGTAAGGACCTTCAATGAAGTCAACCGCATTACCTCCAAATGCCTTAATTAACACATTGATAAAGCCGTCTGAATACGGTGTCTTCTTGAACATTATCATGAACACGAGACCGACTGCCAGAGTGTTCGTAACATATGGCAGAAAAAACACTGTGTGAAACAGGTCCTTAAGCTTCTTTATCGAATTAAGTGCGAGAGCGATAAGAAGTGCTATTCCCGTCGACAGAGGCACTGTTATTATAACCAGGATAAAAGTGTTCTTGACCGCCTGAAGGAAATACGGATCGTGAAGCACGTATGAATAGTTATATAAACCAATCCCGTGGTATGTCTGCGACGTGAAATTGTAGCCTTCTTCAAATGAATATATCAAAACATCGAACAGCGGGTATACCATAAATACACCGAGGAATACGATCGCCGGCAGCAGGTAAAGCCACGCTTTGTTATTATTCTTCAACATGTTCTTCCTCCGCGGGCTCGAATTCAACACGTGTCTCATCTTCACGGTCGAAAAGGAAAACTTTCGCCGGGTCAAGTTTAAAATTCACGTTTCCGCTGTCGCCGACAGACCGTGCGTCCGAAGCACTGACGATGGCTCTGAGGTCAGCGCCTTCGCTCATCGCATGGTGATTGGCAACGATCGTATTATCGCGTCCCATGACCTGAATACTCTTGACCTTGCCGTGGAGCACATATTGGTCATCATCGCCTGCGAGGATCAGTCCCTCCGGTCTGATGCCAACGAACACCCTGCGTTCCGCATTATCTTTGAGCCTTACCGGCAGAACCTTATCGTGACCGACATAAAGGCTTCCGTCCTTGACCTCACCACCGAGAACGTTGATAGGCGGAGTGCCAAGGAACTTTGCTACAAACAGATTTGCCGGACTGTCATAGACATCCTGCGGTTTACCTGTCTGGTATACGACGCCCTGCTTCATAACGATTATAATGTCGGAGATACTCATCGCCTCCTCCTGATCGTGCGTCACGAAGACTGTGGTGATTCCCGTCTCCTTCTGGATCCTCCTTATCTCCTCCCTGGTCTGGATCCTGAGTCTCGCATCGAGATTCGATAAAGGCTCATCAAGGAGCAGCACCCTCGGTTTCTTCACAAGCGCTCTTGCGATAGCCACACGTTGCTGCTGTCCGCCGCTCATCTGCTTCGGCTTCCTGTAGAGGAGCTCATCGATCTGAACGATGCGTGCCACTTCCTCCACCTTTTTCTTCATCTCAGCCTTCGTCAGTTTCTTATCACCTTTCAGGTTCTCCAACGGGAACATTATGTTCTTCATTACAGTCAGGTGAGGATAAAGAGCATAGCTCTGGAATACCATTCCTATCCCGCGCTTCTCCGGAGAAAGATCAGTGACATCCTCTCCGTCAAAGAAGATCCACCCCTCTGTAGGTGCCTCAAGTCCGCTTATGAGGTTAAGTGCAGTGCTCTTGCCGCATCCGGAAGGCCCTAATATACTCACAAGCGAACCGTCAGGTATCTCTACTGTCATGTCACTTACGGCTACCACGAATTCATGAATCTTCCTGTCTATGTTCGGGAACTTCTTGGTTACATGTTTAAGCTCGATCTTCATTCAGCCTGCTCCTTCGTTATGAGAATCAAATAAATATAAATTTATTTTACACTAATTGCAGTTAATGTATAATAGGTATATCAATGTGTTAATAACAGATTTTGAGAGGTAACGGATATGATAGACGCTTTGACAGGTAAGGACTGGATCGAGCAGTTCAGACATTATGCAGATCCCGCTTGTGATTGTACGATAGAAGAGCTTAGGACAGCTTATCTTCAGATGACAATGAATTACATAAACGAGATCGTAAACACCCGTCAGCTCGAGGATTTTGTATCACAGCATTATGGTGAAGAGCAGGTTGAGAAGCTCTCTGTCGAAGGTGCCCTCGGCAACAGGCTTATCAGGATCCTCTGCCAGAATCCCGATGATCTCGCTGCACAGGCAGAAGCCGCTGCAACGTTTGTTGAATACAACATCTACAAATAAACCGGATAAGTATGTCTTCGAGACGTTCCACTCTTTTCTCGGGGCTTAGGCCCTCGAATATTCATGAACGCTTTATGCTCGAGGCGATCAAGGAAGCTGAGAAAGCAATCGCCAAGCAGGAATGCCCCATAGGCTGTGTCATTGTAAAGGATGACAAGATCCTTGTCAGGAGCCATAACCTGAGACTCACCCGCGGCAATGCCATCTGTCATGCAGAAGTCCTCGCCATAGACAAAGCCTGCCGCAAGATTGGTGACTTCAGACTCAATGACTGCGACATGTATGTAACGCTTGAGCCGTGTACCATGTGTGCGGGAGCGATCATACAGTCGCGCATAAGGAAAGTGTATTTCGGCGCGTATGAGCCCAAGAGCGGCGCTGTCTGTTCATGCAACGATATCTTCAATGTGGCCCACGGTCACAACCATCAGGTCGAATATGAGGGCGGCATACTCGAAGAACAGTGTGCCGCGATGATGAAGGATTTCTTCAGGAATATAAGGATCAGGGACAGGAAATAGTTCGTGCCCCCATATCATCTTACCTCAACGAGCAGACCGTATCTGACAAGGTAAAGGTACTTTTGCTTGACATGTATTCCGGATGCTTCAAGCGAAGCTGCATAACACCCGATCTGGAAAGAGTGAAGCTCATTTGCCTTCCTTATCACCTCAGACTCGATAATGTCACCGTAATTGTCAGTTTTATAATCAATAACGACAGCACCGTCATCCTCATAATAGACTGCGTCGATAATACCCTGCACCAGAACAAAGTCATCAGGTGATGCACCTTCATAGGCTGGAAGTGCAAACACGACAGGCTTCTCATATTCAGCTCTTCCGTCCGTGTCAGCTTTGTTCAACGCATCACCGGTGGGTGTATAAGCAAATTCACATATTCCGTCAGCGAATTCGGATGCCACCTTGATGACATCATCAGTATCATATCCGGCAAATACACCTGCTTCGGCTAGCTCCCGAACATTAGATATCAATTCATCCAGGCCTGACCTGTATCTGGCAGGATCAGCCCACTGCATTATGAGATGGACTATCGTTCCCTTGCCTGCTGCAGTTACCTTGCCCGACAGCTTATCAATGTATTCCTCTTTATCCCTGACATACAGATCAACGTGTGTGGACGTGGAGATATTCCAGTCATTGATCCCGGTAACAGCAACCTTGAACGGGATCTTAATACTCCTGTCATAGGAATATGAACCATATGAAGTCTTCCGGTCAGTTTTACCGCCGTCCATCGGTTCATCAGCCTTCACCTCTGTCTCAGGTACATCTGTACAAGGATTATCTGCCAATATACCTTCCAGTTCATCATTATCCACGGTCACAACTTCAAATCCGTCATAGTCTTCTATGTATTCAGGTTCCGGGAATCCTTCCCCCATGATCTGCCTCAAAGGTGATGCGCAGGAGGCCCTGAACAGAGCAGACATAAGAATGAATCCCACCCTTTTGTTGCCGCCAAGCCAGTACTCACGTGAGAAGCTTCTGCCGCCATACCTTGATGCAGCAGTTGCGACCTGATTAAGATATGTTACTTTGTTATCTCCGAAGTCAGCTGCTGTCACCATACTCAATTCCTGTTCGGCACGTGTAAGCGCGACGTACAAGAGACGCATTGCTTCAGCATTCTCGGCAGCCTTCCTGTCGCGGTTATACATGATCCTGGATGCAGATACAGACAACGATATATTATCCATATCGTAATCATCCACCACGAATCCTGCCTTCTTATCAAGAGTGATCCCGGAGCTTGTCTCATTCCGCTCTCCCATATCGTCGAAAGCGAATATTACAAACGGCGCCTCAAGGCCTTTGCTGCCGTGTATGCTCATGCAGCGCACTGCATTCTCTTCCTGAGCATTCCCTTCGTACTTGATATTGCCGCTTATCTTGATCTTGATCTCCTCCAGCTTCGATGCAATGGTGCCTATGTCTGTTCCGTATCTCTTGAATGTCTGTGACAGCCAGTCCTTAAGGATATCGAGCTTCATGACACCGTGATTATCTTCGGAAGTGATGTTCGCCCTTATTCCCGTCTCCTCATAGATCATATCCACCATATCATCGATATCGCTGATCATGCACGACATCCGAAGATCGTCCAGCACGGCCGTAAACTCCTCCAGTCTGGTCTTCAGTTCCGAATCAGGTGCAACATCACAATACTTCCTGATCCTGGACATCAGATTGACTCTCATGTAATCACTGTGCTCTGTCTTGATAAAAGCATTGATCTGCGCCAACTCGTCGAGCGTAAAATTCGTGAAACGGAAATTCCTGTGCATTACCGACATCAGATATTCATCGCGGTACTCATTACCGAGAACGATGATCAGATTAATTATGCTCTGAATGTCCATGTCTTCAAATACAAGGGACTTATTGTCAGACACCGTCGGAATCCCGTGAAGGTTGAGAAAATCAGCCAAAATCTGACCCTTGTTTCCGTTACGAGTAAGGATCTTAATGTCCTTACAGCTGTGACCTTCTGTATTAAGGTATCTTCTGACTTCCCCCAACACTCCGTAGCAAAGTGCAGAATTCAGACGCTGTCCGTCAGAAGTATTCTCCTCTTCATCATCCGATTCGATCCTCTCCCTGTTCCCGGATTTCAGAAATTCAGCGGATCTGTTAACGACAACAAGTCTCGGCTTAGGCGAGTGACCTGTGTGTTCTGACCATACCAGTTCCTGGTCTTCGTTATATTCGATCTCAGCGCCTTCCTGCGTCATTACCTGTCTGAAGACAAAGTTAACAAAATCCACCACTTCACAGCTGCTCCTGTGATTGCCTCTCAGGAATCTGATGCTGCCTCTGCCCGGATCATTAAGTCTGTTGATAAACAGACCGGGATCTGCATTACGGAACTTATAGATGCTCTGCTTCACATCGCCGACACGGAACACATTGCCCTCGCTTCGGGCTATGCGCGATATTATCGCATCCTGCAGTTCACTGTTATCCTGATACTCGTCTATGTAGATCTCGACGAACTTGCTGCGGTAATATTCCTGTGCTTCCTCATATGCCAGAATATCGTAAGCTCCGTACTCCTGATCGGCAAAATCACAGCCTCTTACCGACGACTTAAGCTCAGCATAGTTCAAGTCGATAAGCCTTATCAGTTCAGCATATGCGGAAATAGCGCCGGCACTGTCTTTCACGCATCTTAAATGGTATGCGTAATCATGTGAGAAGAATGATTTGATATCGTCACCGAACTTCAGAGAGGCGGCATGGTCACCATATTTCTGTGGAGTCGTGAACTTTGTGATGAAAGGCTTGCAGAAATCGAGCAATGCAGCGATCACTCCGACCTTGACGCTGAGAATGTCGTAGACACTGTCCTCAATATTATCGTGCTTGTCAGACAGCCCTTTGAGGACTTTGGATGTCATCACCTTATCCACGCATGCAGCGTCGCGTATGACATCATATTTGACTTCAGGAGCTGTATCGTCAGAACGTAATACTTCGCAGACTCTCCTTACATAGCTCTTAAGATTATCGAAGACGAGGTCATATGCTTCAGGAACAGTGATATAAGTACCGTCAGCAAGCTTTATACCGTTCTTTTTGGCATTCTGGACAGGCAGACAGTCATGTTCCATGCAGAATGACTCCAAATCTTCCAGCCGTTCCAGATAATCTGCGAATCTCACGGCAACCGTCTTCAGCAGTTCATCAAATCCGGGTATTATATCGTTCCCGGCATTTGCCCTGTATAAATCAGAATAATCCTTCACGCGGTTAACATAATCAGGAATGCTTCTCAATCTGTTGAAAGCATCAGTCAGCGAATCAATAAGATCCTTATCTGTTCTTCCGTCTCCGAAGCGCTGAGTCAGCTTGATAAATCCCGAATCTTCTTCAATGTCCGACATATACATCTTTGTCAGAGCAAGCTCGACAGCACGTCTCAGTATGATTGCGAGATCGCTCTCATCAAGAATGACATTGCCGGGAGCAAAAACATCCCTGCCCTCCTCCGGAGCTGTGAGATATCCTTTCTCCTTGATCACGCGGGTACAGAAGCTGTCTATCGTCTGTATATAGGCATTCGGAAGCATATCAAGCTGAGAGGACAACCTGTCGAACAGCTCCCTGTTCCCGTTAGCCAGAGCATCATTCATCCTGTTCCTTATGGCATCCTCTATCTTCTTCTCCATGTTGGCAGCAGCATCCTTAGTGAATGTGACTACCAGAAGATGATCAATGGATAATCTCCCTTTGATTATCTCGTCAATGATCCTTCCTACAAGTACCGTCGTCTTGCCGGAGCCTGCTGCTGCGGATACAAGTGTATCAGTTATCGGAGCATCGATTATTCTTTGCTGTTCTTCGCTGTACGGATGATCACTCATCTTTGTTATCTCCCTCTTCCATTATCTTCTTCATTACGTCGTAAACCTCTTTTTTGGAACAGGTCACGTCATCCGGCCTGCATACGGGTTTGGACTGAGGATTACCCAGCAGACCGACTAAAGTGTGATACTTTGCCGACGAGCTGTCGGTACTGCAATACAAAGCATCCGCCTTGCCTGCCGCAATATCACTCAGTGCCTTCCTGATAATATAATCAGTATATTTGAGAACTGTCTCCATCTGTTCATGCGTTATTCCCGCATTAAGAGTCTTGAATTCCAGACTTCCTTTGCCCTTCTCAGCTTTGATCGATATAGGCGAGTACCCGATATCAGCGGGGAACGATCCTTCCTTCCCCGTCATGACGGCATTTGCATAGACGGGCAACTGGATCTGTATGCCGGCCAGGAGCTTCAATGGATCGTATTCCTTAACAAAGGTCTTATAGTCCTGAATCCTGAATGACGACGGATCGTCATATGACACATCATATCTGTCAACGAATCCCGTAAACCGGAACTTCTTCCCGTTGATATCATACGATACCGGATAGGGATCATCACCTATCCTCATCTCATAATCAGCCGGAATAAACCTTGTATCAGCACATTCCCTGAGTATAGCCGGGAACATGAATCTGAACAATCTCCTGAGCTTATTGCCGTGGTTGTTGTCACTTACCCGGACTACATCACCGTTCTCATCGAGCGTGCCGGCAACATTCTCCTCTGCAAATGATCTTCTTATGACATCCCGCGTCACACTGTCAAGCAACACAGGATCACTCTCGAGCATGGACGCACGCTCCGCAAGCAATTCGGGAGTATTGTATTTATCACATGTCTCCTTGAGTGCGATCTCGAACATCTTATGTGCAAGACTTCCGAAAACATTGGCCTGTATCTCACGCCTGTCTTCCCTCTGTCTTATCCTGAGCACCTTATCAAGCATAAACTCGGCATGACAATTCATGAACCTCTCAACTGCCGTAACACTCATCTTGATGTCGTCATCAAGCAATATGCTTATCAGCTCCGGGGAGATAGCCGCATCGGTAAATGAATACCTCGGCTTAATTCTCTTACCCTCAACCGGAGTCTGATACACGTTCATAAGCCGGCAATCCGGAGAAGTTCTGTCCCAGAGAGCTTCGTATATCCTGCTCTTGCTCTCAGATTGTGAATGGACCATATAGAACCTGTCCGTAACAGCTCCGAAGATAAGAGATGATGTAATGAATTCTTCTCTCGATCTGACCTGTGTCTTGTCAGGCAGATTGACAGATATATTGTCAGCAAGCCTGGCCAGTTCATCTCCGCTCATAATTCCGTCTACCGTCTTGCTGTACGGATAATTATCTCTTCTGGCGCCAATGAGAAACATCACTTTGCACGGTGTATAGTAAGCATGCTCCGGTGAAGTGATCTCTATCGAGTCAACCTTCAGAGGTATCGTCCCCGATGTCTTGTTCATCATGTCAGTTCTGAACAGTTCAAGGAAATTCCTCTGGGATATCTCTACACGGTTCATCTCGTGAGTAAAAGCAGCCAGAAGAGCCATCGTCTCATCATATGCTCTTATCATCGCCTCAGCCGCATCCGACCTGCCGGCATCCAGCAGTTCATCGCGTAGCGCGGCAATATAATCCCTGATCTCATCAAGGTATTCGAGTATCAGCTCTGCCTTGGAAGCAATATCCTTCTTGCCGTAAATACGGAGTGCCGTATCACGCAATGGTATGAGATGGCGCTGCACGATATTCCTGTAAAGGAATCTCCCTGCACGACATATCTCCTGATCATAACCGAACGATGCAACAGGTTCCACATTCATAAGCATGGGATGATCGGTATCATCAAGATACCACTGCTCACTGAACATTCTCGTACTGTCAGTTATGTTCTTAGCAACACAATAATTCTCAAAAACATCACAATACCCGGGATGCACACGAATCATTCCGCTCCGCAATACAGTAAGCACATCACCCAAAGCAAATCCCGACAATGGCAGCTTCAGAAGAGACTGAACAAAACCGGGAACGGCAGTGTTATTAAGCTCTATGCGCCTGTCAATGAAAACATCGAGCCCGAAGCCGGATGCAACCGACCTGATCCTCTTCCTCAGTTCCTCATCACAGCAGCAGATCCTTATGTCCCTGTATCTGTAGCCGTGCTCTCTCGTCAGCTTCATTACCTCGTCCAGAACATACCCGAGCACATTATCTGTTCCCGATATCTCTGCCAGGACGATATCCTCTGATCCGGTAACACTGCTTGATTCCAGCTTACCTTCCGAATAGTCACGGGTTATCTTGCTGAGATCATTACTTTGAAGATCATTTATCTCAAACTTCTCCACATTACACCCGGGAAGTCTTCCGAGTCTGTCAATGACGGCTGATGAACACTTACCGGCAGGCGTATCTCCGGACATTCCGTTGAGATACAGATCAACGCCGCATGATAACCTGTCAAGCGCCTCAACGAAAGCATATTCCCCTGGAGTGAAGTTACGCGTAACTCCAAACTGAACTATGGCAAACCTTCTGTTAAGGAGCGTGCGCAGCTGTCTGTATCTCCTGTTCTTAAGCATACTGCTGTCTGTCTTATCGAGAGTTGATGCGGCAACAGCTATCGGATCATACAGGAGACCCAGCGAATACTTCGCATTCATCTCATCCAGATATTCCATCAGCAGTCTGATGTCGCACAGCTTGTCCCTGTACAGTGCGCTTACCTCATTGCCGTCATCTGAACCTATAGCATCGATTGCCTTGCCTATCTCAGTTTGATCGATCCCGTATCTGGCAAAATCACCGAGAAGACTGATAAGCTTTATGATATTGTCAGCTCTGCCGGTAAGCGAATCAAAGGTCCTGAATTCATCATGGTGACTTGCAAGAACAGAATAAACTGCATTGCGGAGGATAATATCGTTGCCTGCCGACGGAATAACAGCTCCGGAGGCTCTGAGGATCCTCTCTGACAGTCTCATAAAACTGACCACATCACCGTTGACAAATGAAGCAACTACGGGAATATTCTTAGTATTACCCCTGATTGCCGCATCCGAACCGGGTGATCTTCCGATCAGGTCCCGGACAACCAACCTTTCCACCTGTGCTTTGGCGGGTTCAGGCACGATAAAAACAGTATCCTTATCCTTGTCTATTGCATGGATCAAAGCACCGGGAGTGATGCAAGTCATGCTGTCTGTTGTATATATATTCATCACAAATCTCCAATATTACTTGATAATACTCACACTATAAATATAATAACAGAAAGCGAGGTGCACAAATGAACAAGACTGTTACTGCAATTTTGTCTGTTATTATAATTGCCCTGGGCGGCTGCTCCATTCAGATGACGGGTACATCTGATACCGTTCCTTCTTCGGAAAGTCAGAACAGCTCTGTTGATACTTCCGTCTCGTCAGAATCGGATGAATCTTCAGAGGATACAACTGTCTCATCATCTGATACGTCGGAAGATACAACTGCCACCTCAGAGGAAGAGATGAATTATGATTCCCAGATCAGATATTTCCTCGACAGACCCTCTGTCTGGCGCAGCAAGATACCTCCTCAGCACGTCTCTGACAACAACGAAGTGATGTTCACTGATCTTGACGGAGACGGATACGTCGAGATGTTCGTTGCACGTCTTGGCAGGAACGGAATCGATACGACATTTGAGTTGTATGAATATGATCCCGATTCACCGGACGGATACAGATTCCTTATCGACTACACGGAAGATGTGGATACTGCCGACATTATAGCAGACAGAATGGATGCTTATTACAACGATTCAGTCGTATTCTATTCTGCCCATGACACGGCAAGAGGCTATGGTCTCGTTGAGTATAACAACAAATACTTCATGATCTTCGAGCATGACCACATCCGCTTTGAACTTCTGGCTTCAGCCAGAACGACTACTGACGAAGGCGGTGAATTCACCGATTATTTTGACGGGCAGGAGCTTCCGATGCCGGAATCCGAATTCAATACCATATTCGATACATCCGCCTCCTCCAGAGGTAACCTGACCAAAACATCAGTAAATCTCAGCTGGTTCCCGGCAGAAGATATCGAGTCGGCTGATGCAGGGCAGCTCGCTCAAACCGTTGCTGTCAGACCCCGTTGACGTCATACATTACTATTCGTCTTCCGGAACGCCTGCAGGACAGTCATCAGGCACTTCGACATACGCTACAACTCCCTGATCTGTAACGTAGAGTATCTTGGCATTTGCAGTATCGCCTATGTGATCATATATCCTGCCTGCGCTCGAGCAACAGCCGATGACAGTCTTAACGCTGTTGGCAACATATCCTATCTTACCCATAGGCGTAAGCTCGACCCTGATGGCCTCACTGTCATATTCATTGTCAGGTTCCTTAACAAGCTTAACCTTCATGCCCTTCTCGAGGAAATCAGAGCCGTATCTCATGTTCGTTCCCGTAATCGTTATATAGCATCTTCTCATGACTTTGTCCTCCTTGAACTTTTTATCTGCCAATAGTCTATCACCAGGCATATCCCATTATTGGTACTTATCAGGCAGAATACGTGTATTGTGATAATTATACTTTTCGCCCTGTTTCTCAAAAAATGGTTGCCAATGACTCTGTGAGATTTAACCTAAGCAACTCAAAATGCCAAAATCATAAAAACGATCAGATATTTTTCAAAACATAATCCCGTGATATAATAGGATAATCCCGGAAAAGGAAGGAATATTAGATGGATAGCAAAAAACCTATAATCATTACATCAATAATACTCGGAGTGCTTATTATAGTGCTTGTTGTTGTGTTCACGGTCAGGTCCTGCAACAAGGTTGACGATCTCCTTCCCACGAGCACATCAACTTCTGAGACGCAGGGAAGCGGTGATATCACTACGACCACAAGCGGAAACGGCGAGACATCTGCTGCATTGCCGGATAATACACTTCCCACATCGCCGACCGGCGGCAATAACGATCCTGATGTTGATCCGCCCTTCCCGACGGCAGATGACGGCGAGGTCATCGTGACAGAAGCCCCTGACGGCGGCAACTCAAATCCGACGTCCAAGCCCTCCAATCCGTCTTCTCCGGCATCACCTACGACCAAGGCTCCCGCCGCACCGACATCAAGCGGCCCTATCGAATTGCCGTTTGTTCCTGCTGATCAGTTGTAACAGGCTGAAGTGAAAAGTTAAATTC
>DFIB01000034.1 GCA_002371375.1 Mageeibacillus sp. UBA3708
TGGGATTTACTGTTGAGAAGGATGTTATGTATGATGACGTCCGAGATGTGAATATCTCTTTTATGCGCAATGGTGATTACCGTGTCGAACTGATAGAACCGGCATCCAAGGAATCGCCGCTGTATCCGCTTCTGAAGAATTATAAGAATTCGCCTTATCATTTGTGCTATATCGTCGATGATCTTGAGGGAGCGCGCAGGGAACTCGAAGAGCGGGGCTTTATGGTTATCAGGGATACCGAACCGGCTCCGGCGCTGTGTGGGCGCAATGTCATATTTATGGTCAGTGCCGATATCGGGATCATTGAACTGGTTACTAAGAGCGTCGGGGAAGGTGATTTCTGATGAGCCTTGTATCCTTTAATTTCCTGATATTTGTTGCGGCTGTTTTTGCCGTCTATTACATTTGTCCGGTCAAGATCAGACAGTATGTGCTCGTGCCGGCCAATATCGTCTTCTGCTGCTTTGCGGGAATATACACTTTTGCTTTTGTATTGCTGTCAATTGTTACCACGTTCATCGGAGGACTTCTGGCAGGATCTAAAGACGCAAAACCTGCCGCTAAAAATACGGTTGCCGCCGTTGTTATAATCTTTAACTTCGCACTGCTCTGCACAGTCAAATTCTATGGAGTTATGGGAATGGTTGAAGAGCAGCTTAACTCCCTTCTCGGTGCCTCATCAGGATCCTGGCTGGCCTTCGCCGTGCCGCTGGGCATGTCATTTTACACACTGCAGCTTATCGGATATGTGCTCGATTGTCTGTGGGGCAAGACGGAGCCTGAGAAGAACTTCATAAAGTATTTTATATTCGGTTCTTATTTCCCTTATCTGACATCCGGACCGATGAACAGGTATGATGTATTATCTGCCGAGATTGCCCGTAATCACCGCCTGTCACTTGCAAATATCAAGACCGGTATCATCAGGATATGCTGGGGATTCTTCAAGAAGCTGATCATTGCCGAGCGCGCCGGCGTCATCGTCAACGCTGTTTACGGCGATCACAGCATATATACCGGCGGATATGTTGTGCTGGGAGTTTTTGCCTTTGCGATTCAGCTTTATACGGATTTCTCCGGGTGCATGGACGTGGTCATCGGCGTATCGCAGCTGCTGGACATCAGGATGCCCGAGAACTTCAACTCCCCTTATTTCGCAAGGAGCATCAGGGAATACTGGAGAAGGTGGCATATAACCCTTGGTGATTATCTTGCAGATTACCTGTATTATCCGCTCCTTAAGAGCGCTCCTCTCGTTAAGATCGGCGATGTCTCCAAGAAAGCTCTGGGCAAGAAGAAGGGGAAGAAGGTCCCGATCTATGTTGCAATGATCATACTCTGGACTGCCATCGGATACTGGCATGGCGGCCTGTGGAAATACATCATTGGCTCAGGTCTTCTGCATTGCTTCTACATTGTGTCCGGCATGATCGCCGAGCCGCTGTTCGAGAAGATCCGCCCTTTACTTAAGAGCGATAAACTGCCCTATAAGCTTTTCCAGGTGCTGAGGACATTTGTACTTGTGCTTCTGGGCTTTGTTTTCTTCCGCTCGGCAGATGTCCCTGATGCTGTCGGAATGCTCGGCGCTTTGTTTGCCGCGCCGGCAGGGGAGGCGGCTATCGATCTTGGTATGGCTGACTTCATCGTCCTCGGTGCTGCACTTCTTATCCTCACGGCAGTTGATCTGTACAAGTTCAGACCTAAGGATACGGATGAGCCGAGATCAGTCATTAAGCTCACCGAGAACAGGCCTGTTCTGACCTGGCTGGTGATAGTATTCCTGATCGCTTCAGTTCTTGTCTGGGGAATGTACGGACTCGGATATAACGCAAGTTCTTTTATCTATGCTAGTATATAATATCGTTACGGAGGTTGTTCTATGAACATTGTATGTCTTGATATGGAAGGTGTGCTGGTCCCTGAGATATGGATTGCTTTCGCGAAAGAATCGGGTATTCCGGAGCTTAAGCGCACGACCAGAGATGAACCCGATTACGATAAGCTTATGCGCTGGAGACTCGGCATATTGAAAGAACACGGATTAGGACTTCCGCAAATACAGGAGGTAATCTCGCGTATCGAGCCGCTTCCTGGTGCAAGAGAGTTCCTTGATGCACTCAGAGAGAAGACGCAGGTTATAATCCTGAGCGATACTTTCGAGGAGTTCGCAATGCCTCTTATGAGAAAGCTCGGCTGGCCGTCGCTGTTCTGCAACAGTCTTGAAGTCGCACCCGACGGAGAGATCACCGGGTTTAAGATGAGAATAGAGAATTCCAAGCTGACAACTGTCAAAGGGCTTCAGAGCATAGGGTTTGACACCATCGCAGCAGGGGACAGCTATAACGACCTCGGCATGATCAAGGCATCCAAGGCGGGATTCCTGTTCAAGAGTACGGAGCAGATCAAGAATGACAATCCCGATCTTCCCGCATTTGAAGAATTCGATGAACTTCTCGAGGCGATAACCGGGGCATTGTGATCAGCCGCATATGGATACCAGGGCGGGACGGAACGATACTGTTGATGTTGTAAGGATACTTGCCTGCTTTGGTATATTGCTGTGCCACGTCCAGTTTCCCGCTCCGGCAAGGGATTATTCAATGGGCATTGCCCGTTTTGCCGTACCATATTTTCTGTTCCTGACCGGGTGGTATACATATGATAAAGACGAGTCGTTAATCTGCCGCAAACTGGTAAAAAGTATCAGATCTTCATTGATTCTTACTTTAGTTGGAAGCGCTGTGATTGCGGTAATGAATACTATAAATTGTATGACGATCGGGAGACTGCCTTTCGACTGGTTTACAGGTTACTGGCAGGGTTCTGCGCTATTTGATTTTATTGTCCTTAACAGGGCGGATTTCCTATGCAGCGTGATGTGGTATATGTTCGCGCTGATTTATGCGCTGGTTGTGATGCTGATCCTTGCAAAGTTACATGTTTTGAAGTTTATTTATTTCCTTGCACCGGTCGTTCTCCTTATCAACATTGCATTGTCATGGTTTGTTAATTCAGTGGTATTACCAGAATAACTGGCTCATGATGGCACTGCCGTGTTTGCTTACAGGCGGACTGATGAGACGGATGAATACGGCTTCACGGGTACCGGTATCCGCATCGGTAACAGGCATAATCTCGGGAATCATTATAACGGTTATCGAAGTATTTATGATCGGCAACAAGGTCATTTACCTTGGAACAATTCCTCTGGCGGTTGGACTGTTTATTCTTGCAATGCAGATGAAGGATAAAAAGTGGCCTGATCTGCTGCCGTTATTCGGCAGGGAGTGTACTGCCGTTATCTTCATACTTCATTGCCCGGTGCGCAATCTCATATATTACGGATTTGCTTTCTATCCCACAGGTCTTACAGCGTATCTGATGCCGTTTATTGTTTTTGCGGTTTGCGGGCTTGCCGCTACGGTCAAGATGATCGTCAGCCGCCGACTTCTTTGATCAACACATCGGGATATGTTATTATCAATCCCATGACTATCAAGAGAAGAGCTGCGGTGGCTATTGCATACAGGATCCTCACAATATATTTAAGTGCGCCTTTGAGGTCGGCACCCGGTGCCTTAAGGAACAGGCCTGTCCAGTCGAAGATCATATCAACCGACAGGAACGCACTTACAAAAACATAGAGAGCAAACACGATGTATTTGAACATGTTGTCCCGGCGGTACGCGTTGAAAACGAATGCGACCATCATCACCGCTATCCAGAACATTACGCAGATCACCTTCTTGTAAGTCACGCCTGTGCGGAATCCGGGTATGGGGAAGAAGGACCTCTTGCCGTTCGGATTGCCGCCCCTCAGAGCGGTGATAAGCTCCGAGATATTGGTATATCTCTCGTCAGGATTAAATGCCGATGCTTTGTCAGCAACTCTGAGAAGTCTCTTATCGTTCGGGAAAGCCTCCCTTATCAGAAGCCCGATAGCATATATGTCGGTCCTCTCGTCAGACTGTCTGAATCCGTACTGCTCAGGAGCGGCCATTCCTTCGGTGCCGATCAGGACAGTGTCACGTTTGGCCCCCGGCTTATACACCTTGGCCGCATCGTAATCAATTATCTTAAGGTCGCCGTCCTCGGCAATGATGATATTGCTGAGCTTGATATCCCTGTGGATTATCTGATGAGGGGCGTCATGCAGATACTTGATGCCATAACACAACTGCACGAAATAATTAAGCTTCACCTCATCCGTCAGCCTGCCGCTGTATATCACACTGTCGAAAGAAGAACCCTGGATATACTCCTCAACAACACGGAGCACTCCATCCTTCTCCATGATGTCATAGATCCTGGGAATGAACTTATTCGGGTTATCCTTAATATACTGATAGACTGACAGGTCGTAGTGGACCAATGTCTTCATAAAGCATACATCGTGTGTTATCTCGTTCATAACCAGACTATGCTTGTCGTCGTAGTGATATAATTCTTTGTAGATACCCTTATCATTCATGATTGTATTGTACCATTATTTGGGGAGGATAGAGATGATTAACAATGCCAATACAGACGAGCTTATGAACATCCTGAAGAATGCCGACAACACGCAGATCCTCGACGGATTTCTGTCGGATATCGACGGTGCCGCTTCTGACTTCAAATCGATCATCAATAAGATCCTCCTTGAGCGCAACATGTCCATTGCGGACATGCAGAAGAAGTCATGTGTCGCCCGTACATACATCTATCAGATCATGGACGGCACAAGGAATCCCGGACGCGACAAGGTGATCAGTATCGCACTGGCCCTGGAGCTCGATATTCAGGAATCGGTAAGACTTCTGAAGCTCACGAACAACGCGATACTCTATCCCAAGAACAGGCGGGATGCGATCTTGATCTACTCACTCAATAACAAACTTACGGTGCCTGACTGCAACAGACTTCTCACGACATATGGAGAGGCGGAGCTGGGGTAGGGAAATGAATCTCCTTCGCAAGAATCGCTCCTGTGGCAGAAGTGTGTATCACATAATCAGAATTCACTCGGAACATATATGTATTCGATCCTGTCATATTTTTTAGCTGAAGAAGGAATGCTTATTTCTGCAACGTCTTTATCCCCGACATTTTTAAGGCCATCGGCATACACGCTGAAATATCCGTCTTCATATCCAATGATCTTATCGCCTTTGTAGAAGAGAATCCTAAATTCGTCAAATACACTCATATCCCCTCTGGTGTATTCAAAAGTCAGGTATAGACTATTCTTCTTGCTGTTGTGTTTTACAAGTGCTACCTCAAAGATATTATCATCTCCTAATGATGTGAAAATCTCATAGTCTACAGCACGAAGAGTGTCGGTGAGGTCTCTTTTCAATACCGCTGAATACTCAATGGTTGCGTTTTTAAACTCTTTGTCAGACAAGTCAGAAAAAGTGAAGTGAAAGCAACTGTACTGACCTTTTACCAAAACTACATCATCTGATGTTTTGTCTATGATGTCTCCATTTGAATCATATGCTAAAGCCGTTACTTCAATCCGACACGTAGCCTTTGCTTTTACCTTATGAACTACCTGATTATGGTATGTCTTAAAGCTTCCTGTTTCTACAAGAGAATAATAATCATTCTCCTCGTATGCTGATCTTGTCTCGGATGTCTCGACCGTAACATCTGAAGTATCAGCAGGTGAAGAAGTTGTTTGTATGGTCGTAGTTGCTTCTGTAGTTGTTGCCTCAACGGTCGTTGTCGTAGCCTCAGTCTCAGTTGTTGTTTCGCTTGTCTCTTCTTCTGTATTGCCTGAAGAACATGCTGCCGTTATGCACAGCATTGATACGGTCAATAACAGTGATATAACATTCCTTGCTTTCTTCATGATATTCACCTCCATAACGTATGAGTTTTTTATACCACGAAAAGGGAACCTCTAGGTATGCGGCCGGCATACATTTATGCGCATAGCAGACTCGAATGTTTCAGTACAAGACGTTCCTGTATATGCCACTCACACTGAAAATGATACGATAGTAAAAAACAATACTAATGCGGCAACAATAAAAACGAAAATACTCTTTGTTTGTTTAGTCTTGGACAAACCAATGCCGGAAATGAAGAGCATTATCAATCCGACTATGACAAGAATCGCTCCGATCATCCGGTTGGGACAAAAAAGCGCAATAAGAGCCAGTATACCACCCATTACCCACAGTGAGTCATACGTTCCCATTCCCTGTGTCTGCTGTGTGACGGCAGGAGCAGGTGCAGCATCCGACGCTGTTATCTGTTCGGAGGTCATAGGTTCAATGCCGCTTGCCAAAGGCGCTCCGCACTGACTGCAGAATTTGGTCCCTTCGACGTTATCCGCTCCGCATTTCGTACATCTCATATCAGTTGCCTCTGGGGGTTAATTGGTTTTCTGTTTTTTATATATTCCATACAATCCTGTGATCAGGATTACACCTGCACCAAGCCAAAGGAAATAGAATCCGATACCATATTCGATCAGATCGCTCAAACTGTATCCGAAGAAGCTTGAACCGGCGGAATTATTCTGAAAGGTCAGGAATTCGATAACTGTTAATATAACTGCAAGGAGTCCTACTATCAGTATGATCAAAGGTTTTCTGATAATCGAGGCGGCAAGTCCCAGCACTCCGATCAGTATGAATAGTCCGGCGATGGAACCGATGCCGCCGTCAAGAAGAGCTATATCAAAAATACCAAGACTTGCATAAGGGAGCATTGTTCCCAGAATGAAGATGATGGATCCGAATAAACCGACAAACAAAACTTCATTAACAGACGATGCACTTGATTGTTTTTTGTCTTTAATTTGATTAGTGTTCTCCATAACTGCCCCCGAGTGGTAATAATTTTATTCTAAGTCAGTAACAGTGTATTTTGGTCTGCTGTAAGCATACAATTATTCGTTAGCTTTATGAACACAGATATCGCTTGTAAACATCGACAGGAATACTAACAGCGAATACGAGATGAAGAAAGAACACGGCTGAGGCAATGACGCACGAGTATTTATCGTGGTAAAGACTATACTAATTAACGTCCTCGAAGTTCCTGATGCAATAGTCGCTCATACGGCAGATATCTTCCCATGTGTTCTGGCCGATTCCGATAGGATCGTAAACTGCGCATGTGGCAAATCCGCCTGAACCTGCACCTTTGATGCACAGGGGAACATCCTCATACACAACGGCGCGGGCAGGGTCACTGCCTCCCGCGCTCTGCATTGCGCGGATATATATCGCCGGATCACTCTTGTCGGCGCGGCTTCCGATGTCATCAAGCGTTATTACCGCATCGAAAAGTTCCATCACCCCGCATCTTTTGAGACACGGCTCCGCATTCTCCCTGAACAACGCGGTTGCCGCGGCGAGCCTGAATCCTTCACTTCTGGCTTTGCGCAGGTATTGTTCCGCGCCCTTCTTGAGCATGATGTGCTTCTTATAGTATTCGTTCACCATATCGTTCCACTCTTGCATTATCTCCTCAGGAGTATCTTCAAGCCCGAACAACTGCCGCGTGTAGTCCGCCGCATCCCTGATGCAGAGTCTCGTCACTGCCTCTGTGTATTCCGGAGTTACTTCAAATCCCCTCTTGCCGAGGAAATCGATATCCACCTGATTCCACACATGAAGCGAATCGAGGATCGTACCGTCCAGATCGAAAATAAGCACGTCAACATCCCGGTGCAGTTCCTTAAGGGAGGGTATGCTCATAATCCGTGTTCCTCCTTTATCCTTGCAAGGAGCTCCGGCAATCCTTCCTCCAGATCCGCCCATGTCGCTTCGAAATCCCCTGTGTACCACGGGTCAGCAACGTCACGGTCCAGGAGCATACTGACATTGGCAAGGTCTTCGCCGGGGAACATCCATCTCATATTGCGCAGATTATTATGATCCATCAGTATGATGTAGTCGTAGTATTCCAGATCGCGCTTCGTTATCTGCCTCGCCGTCTTTCCTGAACACGACAGTCCGTGCGCTGCCAGGATGCGCCTGGCAGGCGGGTAAACGGGATTGCCGATCTCTTCGGTGGAAGTCGCAGCCGAAGCGATCTCGAACTTATCTGCGAGGCCTTCACGGCGCACCAGATCCTTCATCATAAATTCTCCAAGGGGTGAACGGCAAATGTTGCCGTGACAAATAAAAAGCACTTTTATCATATATACGATTTGCCAAGAAAAACCCTGAAACACCTTATTTTATTAGGCTTCCGAGCGATGCGCTCAATCAAACATATGTTTCATATCGTGCCTTATCGGGGACTATTTTGTCCATCGCTGGGTGTAAAATTGGGTGTAAAAATCTGAGTTTTACACCCAGGGGTTTTTCTAGTGGGAAAAACTTACATAACACCGAGTTTGGATACTTCAGCTGCAACATCCTCATAATGAACATGAGTATATGTGTTAAGCGTGACCGAAATATCCGAATGTCCCATGAGATATTGCAAAGTCTTCGGATTCATTCCGCTCTTTGCCATATTGGAACAATATGTGTGCCTGCAGACGTGAGGCGTGATCAAAGGCAACGGGACTTTGTATATGCTGTTATACTTTTCCCTGATGTGCTTGAAATAATGTTCCCAATGAAGCGCATACGTGATACTGCCGTCTTTGTCGAAGTACAGAAATCCCATCTTGCCGTCAACCATCGGTTCCTTCTTCGGAGCGTTGCGGTTGGCTATTATCGTTCTGAAGCACTCCTCGACATCGGGTGTCATCGGTAAGACTCTGTTACCGGCCTCTGTCTTGGGCGGCAGGATACTGTAGCCTTTACTGCCTCTCTTATAGAGCTGGTGGTCAATGTTTATCCTGTGATTCTCAAAATCGATGTCACTGATCGTCAGTCCGCAGAACTCTGAAATTCTCATTCCGGTCTTGAAGAGAATATAGACTCCTTCGTAGTACCGGCAAAAGTGAGGATCGTTCTTGATGAACTCTAAGAACCTTTTCTCGTCCTTATGGCTGATAGCATCTCTTCTGACACTGTCATTGACCAGGACATCACAAACTTCGAAGCGGAATGGATTCTTCCTGATAAGATCGTCATCCACTGCCAGCTGGAAAGCAGGTCTCAGAACGCCTCTGATACTCTGAATGGAACTGTAGCCTCTGCCGTCTTTCTGTTGAAGCTTGATCAGCCAACACTTGGCATCTGACAGTCTCACTGTATCAATTCTCCTGCTGCCGAAGGGATTCCTTTTCAGTATGTTGATGACTGTTTTGTATCCTGTCTTGGTGGAGTCTCTCACGTTGATCTTGGTTGAAATATACTTCTCAACAAGATCAAGAACTGTAAGGTTGCCGCCATTCGATACGATATGGTCAAACATATCAGCCTGAATCTGTTTCTCCAGATCTCTCAGCGCCGGAGCGTTCTTATGCCCTTTGGGCATCGGGTCATTATGGTCAAGCCTCAAGCTGTACACATACTTGTGTTTTCCGAAAGAGTCGGTATATTTATACCTGTAACGTCCGTCGGGAAGCTGACACTCGCCACTGTGTAAGATTCTTCCTCTTTTATCTCTCCTTTTATTCATTTATTTGGAACTCCTTTTCAATAAAATAGAGCCCCATATGACGTATTAAATATATCATATGGGGCTTATCATTTCTGCCAAAACTTGTGCACCCCCATGGCAGATAAGGGGTCAAGATGCTTATACCGCAGTAGCTCTGTCGATATACTGTTCGAAAATCTTACGCTTGATCATGGCACGGTTTCCGTTCATAACGACAAAGTCCGCATTGATGTTCTCATCCACGATTCTGCGGAGCTTCTTCTCGCCGATGTGGAAATACTCGGCTGCCTCTCTGATCGTTAACGTGTACTTTTCCCATACAGGTACGTCTTTCATCTTCTTAATCTCCTTTCTCCAATAGATTGTGTTTTGTTTACTTCTTGTACGTGCGGCTCCATGGCCTTCTCAATACGCGGTGAATTCACCAGGACTTCATCACACAGCTTGAGTTGTCTTTTGACTTCGCGGATATCCCGGGATACTTTCCCAAGCTCTGCTGTAGCCTCTGTAATAGCGGCTGTATCGTGTCTGGAAACGGCTCTGCGCTTGGCTGAGTATAACGACTCCCTTCGGCTCAGAAGAGCGCTCAGACGGTCTCTCAGGGCCTGTCTTTCCACTTCAAGAGAAGCGCCGTCATCTATCCTGTGTTTATAAAGGAAATCCATCTGCTCGATATAGCGGTCGAGCTTTGCAATATCCTCTCTAAGCTCCATCGGGATATACTCTCTCTTACGCGGGTTGCTCGCGAAGGTGTAGATCCTGATACAGTATCTTCTGAAGATAAAGGGCAAGCTCTTCGGGTTATCCTCCGGGTAGGAAGAGAAGTCACGGTAGCCGACACTCCTGGGATCATCTCCTTTACCCATAAGAAACGGCGTACCCGGAACTGCTGAGTTCTCAATGATACGCCGTCTGATCGAATCGTATTCGTATTTATATCCGAGTCTGTCGAACCGGAAGAAGTGCGCTGCTCCCGGCGGTTTAAGTCCCGGATGCTTCAGAAGTTTTCCGCTCTCTCCGAAGAACTTGAACGTGTATCCCAATTCCTTCATGACACCTGCAAACTGCTTCTCAGTACGGGATAAGCGGATAGCATAGTCAATATCCTCTCTGATAGTGCTTCTTACAGTCGGTTTTCCTTCCCGGTCGGCAAGCCATTCATCGTAAGTCTTGCCTCTGCTTGCAGATGGATCTTCAACAATGTGTAAGCCGGCTGAACGGCAAAGCCTGTCAGATACTTCTCTCATTTGAAGGTAGTCCGCTTTTGTACGAACGTATTTCTTGCCATCTAAAAAAGAAACGGAGTTCACAACAAAATGGTTGTGGTAATGTCCTGTGTTCAAGTGAGTTGCAACTACCACCTGAAATCTGTCACCCCATATTTCCTGAGCAAGCTTAACCCCTATCTCATGTGCCTGCTCTGCCGTGATCTGACCTTCACCCTCAAGGAAAGACTGATATCCGTGATAAGCAAGTCTTCCGTCTAATTTATGCCAACGCTTCTTTACAACCAAAAAGTCATCAGCTGCAGTACGGGGATGACAATGGATACCGGTAACATACATCATCCTTTCCGTCTTGGAAGAATTCTCTGCATAATCTATAACATCGCCTACGGCTCTTCTTGCAGATAATGCTTCAGGCGTACACTCAACTTTCTCCACTGTCTTCTCAGGATTCTCGACATACTTAATTACGTTATCGACTCTGCTTTTTACTGCCCAAACAGATGTTACTGCCAATCACCATCACCTCTTTCCGTTATAGTTTTGTTTAATCTTGTTTTGATGAATTCGTCTGTAAAACCTCCAACACTTGTATCGGTTATCAGACTTCTGAGGTACTCTTCACGTGACAATCCGGAAGCCTTAACTTGCTTAAGCAGTCTTTCGAATTCCTTGTCACTTAATCTGAAGAGTACAGTTCTGTTTCTTACTACTTTCTTTTTCATAGCTTCCTCCCATATATTCTTTTTAGCTGGTAACTTAATCTTTAGTTACATCAGTGATTAATAGAACAGTAGTTAATTGTGGCGGTAAAACCTGAGCGGATTAATCCGAAACAGGTGATGACCTTCTTGGTCTTGAACGTTCGTAGAAGGTGTAAACAACGCCACTGATCCAGCCGTGTTCATTTCTTGCACGCTTCCTGACGAGATAGCCTTTACGCTCCAATTCGAAAAGGGTATTGCTTATCGAATCCTTACCTTCTTTGCAGATGGCTGTAAGTCCGGCTAAGGAGAACTCCCAGTCATCAGGCAGCGACAGGACCATCGACAGCAAGCCCTTGGCCTTCAAAGACAGGTTCTGATCTCTCAGGTGGTAATTGTTCATCACGGTAAAATTACCGTCTTTCTTTTCTCTTACAATCGGCATAATATGCCTCCTTTCAGTTTTGATTTGGGGTCTTAGGGGATATCCCCTTACAGCTTCTGTATCTTGATTTGATATCAAGATACGTTGCTTGCTAATACACATACACCACAGTATTTGTCCTGGCCCCCTGTGGCAGGGAAATCATGAGGCTCCCGTATTGCTGTTACGGGATCATGGGACTCTCACCCCGGTGGCATTCTGCCCCGCTGCGCTCATTGGGTGTGACGGCTCACGGGTGGACTATTTCCCGCTTCAACGCTCGGCCTGTGACTACGCAGAAGTATCATTGTGACTTTGTATCCGTCATCGCCTCCCTCAGGGTGCAATCCTGATTCTGACTCATCCGTGTTATCGCTCGCTTCAGGCAGAGAAGGTCATGGCGCACTCGGAGTCAACTTGGCTTGGAATACAAGTAACGTACCTCATGATTTGTGTATTCAGTTGTCAATGTCCGGTGAAGGGGGCCCGATACTTCGATGAAGCTCGGAAATCAACCCTTCACTACTACTGGACATTGACCCCTGAAATTGCGGGGTGTTTCCCACTTGAACATTTGCACAATTTTATGTGCTTCGATGCGTTCAACCTTTCGGCAGTGAAGAATGATTATTTGTTCCTTCACTAAGAGGGACTGGGAGAGGCCTTTTTTATGGGGTCTGACCGCACAAACTTTTTAGTGATCTTTTGTGCACCCGGTTAGCTGAAGAAATATACCGTCCTTCACTTACTAGGAATGGGAGAGGTCAAAAATGAACCCTTTTGCTGACAAATTTATCAGCGCATATTTGTGCAAATTGTGCATTAAGACCTGCAAACGCAGTAAAACAAGGCATTTCAGACATGATCCAAAAACGGGACACAACAAAAAATCCTCTCTCCCGACATGGGAAGAGAGGGTTAATGGTCATTCCAATAGTTCAGTCAGCGATGACGATAAAACACATTACCCCTCACTATTAAGTAATGGGAGAGGGAAAAAGTAGACAAGATTTTGAAAAAAGTCTGAAACTTGTTATAGATAGTCGGGATTCTATAACGACTGCCTCAATAATTGTCCCTTCACTATTAAGTAGTGGGAGAGACTAAAATTGGGCATGATTTTCGGAAAAAATACGAAAAATGCAAAAATATGCTAATGTGCACATGAGATAGCAAATCGTTTGTGCATGTTGTATATTATAACCTGCAAACGCAGTAAAATAAGTCATTTCAGACATGTTTCAAAAACAGAGCAGAACAAAAAAGGGGATGTCTCAAAAGTGATTTAATTCACTTGGGGACATCCCTTTAAAATGTGCAAAACTCGACCATTTTTCATTCAAAAACCCATTAATAGCAGTCTCAAACAGTCAAAAATGTTGAAAAGTCCATTTCAAAGCATGCTAACGCTTGCCCGGGAGCGAATCTGATGTCTTTTTGTGTATTTATGCTGACTCTGGTTTGGAAAATAAAGATTGTCCTAATCGGTGACCTTGGATCCTGTAGTGTAGTTTGTTGAGATTGAAGGCCATTGCAAGTAGAAGGTATTCTGTTCTGACATTTTCCTTGCCTCTTGTGAGGAACCTCCTGAACGAATAATCCTGCTTGGTAATTCCAAATACTCCCTCTGCCTGTATGGATCTGTTTATCCTAAGTTGTATTCCTTTTTCTGAGATTATGTTCTGCCTGCTTGCTTCTCTGTATTTATCGAACTGCTCACATACCTGAATGCTCTTGGAATGGATGCCTTTATAGCACTTTCCGTAGTACGGACATCCTTCACAGGATTCACAACGATAGATCTTTGCGCGACTTATATAACCGGTAGAACCCTTCTTGTTCTTAGTAGTCTCATAAGATAGAGTTCTGCCGCCTTTACAAGTGTATATATCAAGTTCTTTGTTATATTTCATTGCCAGACGGAATTCCATATCCTTCTGGAATTTCTTTGTCTTGGAATATTCGTAATTGGAAGGCTTCGGGACCCATTTTCTTTTGCAAAATTAAAGGGCCATCTCAATTTAGTTTTGAGACAGCCCCTATCTTATATCCCAATGAGTCCAGAAGCTTAAGATCTGTTGCGGCGGTTATTCCTGATGTTGTCAGCATATCTCCCGAGATAGCAGCGTTGGCACCTGACTTAAAGCAGGTCTTACCCTTGTCGGGCATGAGACCTCTGCCGCCTGCAAGTCTTATATAAGCTGAAGGCAGGATGAAGCGATAGATCGCAATCGTTCTGACGAATTCCTCATATTCCATGACAGGCTGATCGCCAAACGGTGTACCCGGTATCGGATTTAGAAGGTTGACCGGAACGCTCCTGATGCCGAGTTCGCGGAGAGTAAAGGCCATCTCGAGTCGGTCATCACGTGTCTCACCCATGCCGATCAGGCCTCCGCTGCAGACTTCAAGACCTGCACTTCTTGCGGCACGGATCGCTTCTTTTTTATCTTCATATGTATGAGTCGTGCAGACCTTGGGAAAGTATGATCCGGAAGTCTCGAGATTATTATGGACTCGGCACACGCCGGCTTCCTTTAAGCGACGGAACTGATCTTCGTTAAGCAGTCCGAAAGATACGCATACCTTGATCGGGCATGCCTCATGGATAGCTCTTACGGTATCACACATAAGGTTGACCTCTTCGTCGCTCAAGCGCTTGCCTGATGTTACGATGGAAAATCGCATCATTCCGCTCTTGTAGTTGGCTACTGCTTCCTTGACTATCTCTTCGGACGACAGGAGCGGATAGCAGGCAACACCTGTGTGGTTATGTCCCGACTGGGCACAGAATCTGCAGTTCTCGGAACATTTACCTGACTTGCCGTTTATTATCGTGCAGATGTCGAATGAGGATCCCATGCATTCTCTGCGGATCTTATCTGCAGCAAAGCAGAGTTCTTCCAACGGAGCATCGTATAATGAACGTGCTTCATCGATCGTGATCTCTTTGCCGTTTATAACATCAGATGCCAGTTTATCAAGCTTTTCCATGGTTAAGTTTCCTCCTTACCATTGGAGCCAGACGCTTTCCGATAAAGGAAGCAAGGATGCATTTTATGATGTCGCCCGGAAGGCACATGATGGCACCGTGAAGGACTACGGCCCAGATACCGACGTCATTTTTCAGATAGAGTCTGCTTATGAGGAAACAATATGCGCAGCCTATGACATATATGACAAGAAGTCCCGTAAAAGATGCGATCAGGTTTCTTTTGAATGAAGGCTCGCCTTTGGAGGCGATAAGTCCTGTGATAAATGCTCCGATGATAAATCCGATCAGGTAACCGAAGCTTGTCTGAAGGACGTATGACGGGCCGCCTCCGCCTGTAAATACAGGGATTCCGATGAGTCCGAGAAATACATATACGGCAACGGATATTGATCCGAGTTTTGGTCCGATAAGAAGTCCGGCAAGTGTTGTGAACATTACCTGTAAAGTAAGCGGGACCAGTGGAAAAGGTATCTTAATAAATGCTCCGATCGCCGTTAATGCCGCAAAAAGGGCGCACAAGATCAACTTATACGTTCTGCTTTTCATGATTACACCTCTGGTCTTATACTTACTTCGCCTGTGGAAAGCTCGCTTACTGTCCCGTCCTCGTAGCGAACGAGCAGGGAACAGTCATCTGTTATATCGAGAACTGTTGCCTTAACAGAAGAGTTAGGCGATATGACATTGACTTTCTTTCCGATAACAAGGCTTCTTTGTTTATATTCTCTGTAATAATCTGATCCTTCGCCTTCCTTCCAGAAGGAGTAGAATCGATTGAGAAATTCCGCAGCGATCCTGTTCTTGGCATCAGCTGACGGTTTTCTGAGGATGGATCCCGCGATGCCTTTTATCTCATCAGGGAATCCGTTTTTAGGTTCATATACATTAAATCCGATACCGAGTACCGCATATTCGAGATTGCCGTTTTCCATGCTTACAGATGCTTCGGTCAAGATGCCTGCAACCTTAAGTCCGTCAAGGAAGATGTCGTTGACCCATTTGATCTTTGAATCCTTATCAGACACGATATCAACTGCCTCGGAGGCTGCAACCGCTGCCATGGTGGTTATCTTCAGTGCTTTCTGCGGCGGCAGGGTAGAAGGTCTCAGAAGAACGCTTATATATACGCCTGTATCAAGTGGAGAATAAAAGCTTCTTCCCAATCGGCCTTTGCCGCCTGTCTGGGAGTTTGCGATTATTACAAGTCCCTCAGGTGCTCCGGATGAAGCGCGCTCTTTAAGCATTGTGTTGGTGGAAACGACTTCGTCATATACCTCTATGTTGAGTTCGGCCGTCAGATATTTGGAGATCCCCTGAGCAGATACGATATCCGAATCAGGTGACATACAGTAACCTCTGTTTTTCTGGGATTCGATAGGGTATCCCGCTTCTCTTAGCGCAGTAACTGCCTTCCAGATGGCATTTCTGGAGACACCGAGCTTAGCGGCGATCTGCTCGCCGTTATAATATATTCCCTTATTCGCCTCGAAAAGCTTTAACAGTTCGTCCTTTGTAGTCATTTTTATTGCCTCCGAGAAGGAAGATATCACTTCTAAAACTCTTAGTCAACCTGTTTTGCGTTGTGGGGTGACTATTATTTCGGGAGGCTTTGATCTTCCTGAAGTGTCTCGCGCTTTAATTCAAGAGCTGCAAGACTTAACGGGCGACTCTTGTCCTGAAGGAGCGATATGCTTCTTGAAGGAAGTTCATCCACAAGAGGAATAGGGAATATCTTTTTTCTTTCTATAGAAGGCATGGCCAGTTCCTTAGGTACGAATCCGAGTCCCATGCCGTGTTCGACGATAGGAAGGATCTGGTCGGT
>DFIB01000017.1 GCA_002371375.1 Mageeibacillus sp. UBA3708
AAGCATTCCTCAATGGTCCCCGTATTGAAATCGATCCTGAAGAATCCGTAATAATCATTATTATCACCAAAAGCATACAATTCACCATCCTGCTCGAAAAGGCCTTGGATATAATAATTGTCGTAATTCCCGATATCCACGCTGTCGATCAGATTGCCGTCTGTATCGAACTTCTTCACAGAATCAGTGGTAACTACGGCAAATCCGCCGTCATAATTACATATTCCTGCATGGACATTATCTTTCAGTTTATCACCGCGCCTGATGATCTTTCCGTCATAATCGTAGATTAGAAACTCTCTAAAGCAAGTTGACACGACAAACGTCCCGTTGCCAAGATCCGCACAACTAACGATACCGTTATCATCATCATTCTCTAACCTGCACTGCGACTTAATCGTTCCGTCATAACCGCAAATGTAGAGATTGTATGTGCTGTTCTCCCTCTCACCTGTCTTCTCATCTATCACCTTACCCCAATTACCGCAAACGATACCGGCATCTTCACCGCATTGAAAAGGATGGAGCCAAGCAGTCTCTTGGGGTATTGTTATAAGCACGGAAGTGTAATACGGTTCCTTAACCTGTTCTCCCGTCTCTTCCGTAACCTCAGTCACATTACTTGCATATGATGTTGATATATGCGTATCTGCCTTACTGCACCCTGACAGGATCATTGTTGCTGCAAGAATCAAAGCCGTAGTTTTCTGCGTGTATCTCATATCAATCCACCTCTTCACTGAATACCCTGATTACATTGTAACAATCAGATGTGTCGAAGTTGTAAAATCGCAGATCTTGTTGCCCCAAAAACAGACCCTTTCTTATATTTGGGCGATTCGCCAAGATTATCACTTTCGTCGTTAAGACTTGGCGACAGCACTAATGACAGCATTACCCCGGCTACTCTCTCTCATCTAAAACCAGTTTGATCCTATTCTCCATTATCCGTATAACATCATCAATGGACTTATCTCCTCCAAAGTAAGGCTGAAGCTCCTCATCAATGATCATTACAATTTGCACATCATAATAAGAAGGACTATCAGCCTTAATTAGCATGCTCTTATATCGGTCTATATCACTCTGGTCAAGCACCCTTGAAGAATATCATTGGCTTTACAATTCCAATCCTCAACATCAAGCGAATCAATTGTAAATCTTATATCCCGATCGTATGCAAATGTGTCACCGGTCTTAAGAGTCTGAATATCTTTATCCGTATACTGTATGTATCCGTTTTTGTATTCACCGAGATCAAGATTCATTTGTTCAGAATAATTACCTGCAGCAAAGTATTCTTTCCCGTCTGAATGAAGCATCAATTGCCCCTTATATACTCTGCAATGATAATCGCCATCTTCTATGACAGCATCTCTGATGTAATCATCAGGAATAATATCATCCGGTATACTGACTGATTCTGATTCACGACTCGAATCAGAATCAATTCCTCTGTCAGAATCACAGCCAACAACACATATCGTCAATGCAAATAAACAAAGAAGTGCTATACAGCTTTTTATTACACTTTTATGCACAGAAATATCACTCAACACTTGTTATTCCCCCTATAGATTAACCGGAATTACAATCAGCAAGGGTAGTTCTCATCGAGATAAACCTTCAGCCTCGAATTTATCGCTTGCGCTACCTCTTCTACCGACTTATCCTGGTACTCATGACTTGCTATCTCTTCGTAGAGAATATTAAACACTCCCCAGTCAAAAGTTCTAATGGAATCCACCTGTTCGACCGCATTGCGGAAGTCTTCAACTATTGTCTTAGGGATAGAATTGCCCCCTAACTCCTCGATCATCATTCGATCCATCTGAAAATAACATTCGTACAGATCTCCGGCAGGAACTCTGTCAGGATATTCTGCGTATTCACACATCTCGTCCAGGACTTTCTGATCAACAGGGATCTTCCCGTTTATTACCGCAGCCTTTTTCTGGACATCGTAATCCAGCATATACGATATGATCCTGATACATTCTTCATCCTTATCAGTACTGCTGCTTACAGCAATGATACCCGTGGGCTGAGCCAGATGTACAGACCCGTACACAGACGGATCACCGTAGAATGTGACTCTTGCACCTTCAAAATCATCCTGACACATGGCAGCAAACCAGACTATACTTCCCAAACTTCTTGACTTGAGCATATAATCACCGGCAGAGTAACCCTCCCACGGATCTGACAGCCGCTGTCCGTTATCTACCGAGAACTTAACTATGCTTTCCATGGTCTGCTTATCAAACACATTCCCGTCATCAATACCGCATCTCCTGTTGTTGATCACCCTTTCCATGACAGAATCAGCAACATCATAATGGAACATTGAATCATATATATGCTTGCCACTGCCGGTATTAGCTTTTGCAAGATCATCTATCGTAACATTATTGCCGTTAAGATCAGATGTTCTGCCAAAAAAGCCCTCCAGATCATATGATGATAATACAGAATAGCACTTATCACCGGCAGACATTGCTGTCCTGATATTGGGCGTTATCCCGTCAAGAAGGTCAGGATCATATTTATTGATCAGCGGTATCAGATCTTTGACGACACCGCTTCTTCCCCATGACTGATAATCGAAATCCATACCGCAGAACATATCAGGAGCATGTCCTTCATTCCAGTACTTCGTTAGAGCCAGATTCTGCTTCTCAGCATCGTAACTTGTTGCTGAACCGAATTGTTCTGAATAATCTTCGATCACAGCTCTATACTTATTCTGTGACATGTTATAGTTATAGACAGCCCACTTGAGTGCTGTATCATCAACAGTCCTGAAGCCTCCTATCACGATCCGTTCACGCTCATCTCTGTATGCCTCATCGTACGATAAGAACATCACTTCCGCAGAATTATCACTGTAATCATATACAGCAGCCAGATTATCTTCGTCAAACACATAGTATTCGATATCATTCTTCATCATCTTTGAACCCGGCTTGACATCTATATCACTCCAATTGAACACCTGTGACAACTCACAATTATTAATGTCAAATCTGTACATCCCGGACTGTTTGATAACAAGCTGTCCATAGCTTTGGTTTGCTCCAATATTGATATCACATCCTGATCTGAACAGCTTCAGCTCTTTGTTATCAAAATCAAAAATATAGTAATTACTCTCATCATCAGCCATGTATTCCTTATTATCTGACTTGAAATAAGTAACCTTACCAAAAACGTCTGTCCCGTTAAGCGGAATCGTTGCGATCACATTATTGTTCAAATCGTACTTGATGATGTTGTTCTCTCCACAGACAATATATCCGTCATCCGTCTGGGCGATCGTCATTACGTTATCATCAACTTTGAATGTATTAATGGCCGAAGCATCATCATAATTGAGAACGGCAATCTCAGACCGTCCATACTGCGCATAGATCCTGTTATCTTTAACGAACCTGACCCAATAATCAGCTTTTGTTTCAATCGTATTGATCAGCTCGCCGGACTTATTAAAATAATACAGTTTGCTGAAATGCTTAATGTCATCGTCATACCTTACTTGGACGCAGTATGAATCATTGCTGTGCCAGACACCGCGGATTACAGACTGACATCCCTCAACAGGAGCGATATCCGCACACACAACATGGTAGTTGCCTTCTCTTACAGACTTCTCTTCGGAAGAACTGCATGAACAAAAAGGAACCAGTAATACCAGTGACAGAAGCAAGCTTAAGATACGTTTTGTTTTTCTCATGATCATATCATCCCGGACTATGTATTTGAGCAATTATCTTATCATCCCAAAGATCTGCGAGTTCACCTGTATCGGCTCTGAGGAATATTGAACCCATATCGGCATTGGCACCATCTTTATCAACAAGTGAATAGTCATATTTCCAAACAGGAACACATAATAAGTCCTGCCCCATGAAATCTTCAGTCCCGGTGTTATCTATCCATTCGTTTACCATCAGATAACATAACTCTGCTGAAAAGATTCTTATTGAGCAATTATCTGATTCTTTCGCGCGCGGAGCACCGCCAATTCGCGTTTGAGCACCACCGTTTCGCAGCATCAGCACCACAACGATAAAAAACGATTTCACAAATGAGTACCGCCTCTTAAACTTATACCATCCTGTTCATCAGGAAATAAGTTAAGGAGGCTTTTCTAATGAATAAGATTAGAGCCAAAGAAATCTTGGAAGCACGGCATCAAGGTCTCTCCATGAACGAGATTGCCAAGACGCTGCACGTTTCCAAACACTCTGTCAGCGCAGTCTGCAGCCGCGCGGCTGCAAAAGAACTGACACCGCAACGAATTGGAGCTATGTCAGACAATGAGATCTACATACTCCTGTTCCCGGAGAAGGAGGCTTCTAACGTCATCTATGCCGAAGTGGATTACGACTATGTAACCGCAGAACTTAAGCGTACAGGTGTCACGATGAAGCTGCTTCACGAGGAATACACAGACAGATGCAGGACAGACGGCACCTTGCCAGTGGGGTACACTAAGTTCTGTACAGACTATAAGGCTTGGCGATCCAGCCGTGATTATTCTGATCGAATAGTTCACAAGCCGGGCGTGACGATCGAGGTGGACTGGTCCGGTCCTACAATGTCTTATGTGGACAGACAAAGCAAAACGGATGTAACTGTGTATCTGTTTGTGGCAACACTGCCATACAGTCAGTACACATACGTTGAGGCCTGCCCTGATATGAAGCAGACAACATGGGTTCAATGCAATGTTAATATGCTCAGGTTCTTTAAAGGAGTCCCGCTGAGGATCAGGTGCGATAATCTTAAGACAGGAGTAATATCTCATCCGAAAGAAGGAGATATCGTCTTAAACGACCAGTACATAAACTTCGCTGAGCATTACGGGTGTGCGATACTTCCGGCAGGTGTCCGCAAACCAAAGCATAAGCCATCCGTAGAAGGCAATGTGGGCAACATTGCAACAGCGATTATCGCGAAGCTGAGAGATACCGTATTCTACTCTTTTCAGAGCCTCAGTAACGCTGTTGAAGATAAACTGTATGAATTTAACCACAAAGAGTTCAACAAACGTGACGGTTCAAGGTACTCTGTATTCACTCAGGAAGAACTTCCCGTTTTGTCACCATTACCCGAACATCCCTATGAATTATGTGATTGGTACAGGAACAGAACGGTACAGCTCAACAGCCATGTCTGCTTTGAAAAGAACTATTACTCCTGCCACTATTCTTATCTACATCAGAAGGTAGATCTTAAAGTTACAGCGACTCGTGTTGAGATCTACTGCAAAGGTGTACGTGTTCAGATACATGACAGGATATCCCCTCAGTTTAAGAATCGCTACTCAACCAAAGAATCAGATATGCCAGAGCACGGCAGATATCTGGAATGGAACGAGCAGCGACTTTGTAAATGGGCTTCTGATATAGGCCCTTTTACTGCTGAGGTAATCAATCGTCTCTTCAACTCTTCACCGATAAGAGAGCAGGCAATCCTGCCGGCATTATCCATATTGAAGTTGACGAAGAAATACTCCTCTACAAGGTTGGAGGATGCGTGCGAGTTGGCGCTGACACGTATCCACAGTCCCCGTTGGAAAAATCTTAATAGCATATTGATTTCAAATCAAGATGAGATTGTACGCAACCGCAGGGATATCGAAGCCTTATCGGCCGAAGGTTTCTTACGGGGAGATGATTTCTACGAGAATCTTGAGGAGGAAAACACATGATCAGCAGTTCAGCAAAACAACAACTTATAAAGATGAAACTGTCGGAGATAACTGACATACTTGAACAACAGGACGGAATCCTGGAATATACAGGAATGTCCTTCGACGAGAGAATGGAGTATCTGATAAACAGTCTCTACGAGATCAAGCACGAGAAGACCATCGTCGGATTAAGACGAAGAGCGCGACTTAAGATGCCAGATGCATGCATCAACGACATTATCTGGGAGAAACGCGGATTGGACAAAAGCAAGATACTTAATCTTGCCACAGGCAACTTTATACTTACCCAGAACAACGTAATATGCATGGGACCTACTGGAGCCGGCAAGACCTTTATGGCATGTGCCATCGCAAACGATGCCGCTATCAACCAAGGTTTTGTAACAAAGTATATCAGGATGCCTGATCTGCTATCGGAACTTCATCAGCCAGAAACCAACAAGAACAAGATCAGAAAACGCTATGCCGCACCTGAGGTGCTCGTTATGGATGAATGGCTGACAAGTG
>DFIB01000225.1 GCA_002371375.1 Mageeibacillus sp. UBA3708
TACAGGAACATTTACTCTGCGTGCGCAGTAATTCTGTTCCGATAAATTTTCTACAGGAACATTTAGTCTGCGCTCGCAGTAACTCTGTTCCGGTAATTTTTTTGTTTGTCGCGGAATCCCGTGGGATGAGTAGTAGTGACCGGCCTCAATCCCTTTTATTCTTTCTGTTCAGAGCGAGACTCACTGCAACAAAGATCATGGCAGTCAGACTTATCACTCCAATGACCTCCCATGCAAATAAACGGGATATACACCTCTGCGCCGATACTTCCCAGTAAGGCAGTTCATATCCCCGGAGCACGGCGCTCATTTCGCCGGGGGGCATCATGTGATCCCACACCCGGCCGAATCCGAATCTACCGGTAATGCTCTCTACATAGAACTCCTTAGACGGCAGTGAATTCTTCAATTCGGTCACTGCTTCTCCCCGGACCAGCTCGGGCAACATAACTTCATAGCACAGTACCGCAGGAATTACGGGGGCATCAAATCCGGCACAGTATTCTTCCAGGCAATCATAATAGACATATGCCCGAAGCACAGTATCATCGTGCTCCCTGACGACTCCTATTACTGCATAATCGTGTCCCCACAGACTTACCCTGTTTCCGACAACATCATACGAACCGTAGAACTTCCAAGCCAGTTCATCGTTAAGTACTATCTGGTATTTATCAACAGAGTTTACAGGCAGAAATCCGCCGGACAGGTACTCCATCGGATGGAAAGCTCTATAATTGCCACCGACGGCATACACTGACACATCAGCACCTGTCTCGGAGTCTCCGTAACCACACGTAATTCCGGCCGTGACAAACGAACTGTAAGCATCCTCCCATCCTTCAGGCTCCGGGACTTTATCAGTTGCTTTGCGCTTTTTGCCGCCCGCCTGATCAACTATTCCCTGGAGTGACTTGCGCACGTTAATCACATCCGTCTTGCCGAGACTCTTGCCATTCTCCTGAACCGAAGCAGGCGACGTATCGCCGGATGCGCGTCCTCCACGTCCGTAGACTGCCATATGTCTGTACGATACGGAACCTCCCTGACTCCACACTTCGGCACAGCTGCGTTCAACCCTTGAACTTACAAGGCATACTATACATATCACGCTCACAATTGCCATAATGACGGATACTGCCAGTAAGACCGCGGGTAATACATGAACTATCTTCGCACCTGTCAAACGGGCTTGATCTAATCTCTCACGGATCTTCATATTACTTTCCCGTATAATCCTCAAGTCTTACTCTCTGACCGTCTTCCAGTGCTTTCTCGCTTCTTATTACTATCATTCCCTGATCAAGTCCGGAACCCGATAATGCGGATACGGCTCCGTCAGTGGCAAGAACTTCAACATCAACTCTTCTGACTGTATAACGGTTCCCCAAAGGTGATCGCACCTCGTCGATCAGATATACAAATGTTCCTGCATTATCCTCGTTAACTGCGCTTGATGCGATGCAACAGTCGTAATCGGAATCCGATCTTCCCGGAGACACTGTTACGCTTTCGCCCGGCAGTATATATTCAGCCGCCAGCGAACACTTCACAAGCCTGTTCTCGCGGGGCGCCTCAGGATCGGGCTTTATCGACAATATCTCGCATGACTGAAGCCAGTAAGTATCCGAAGACAGCTGCATACCCGGTGTCATACGGCGTTCAACAAGTTCTGTCGGAAAGCAGAATGTTGCAGTGTACTTTGTATCCACAGGAACTACAAACAGTACCACACTGTTCTCTTCCATTGTATCGCCGTCTCCTACCGACAATGCATATATCCGCCCGTCAGCAGGGGCCGTTATATCCGTCTTCGCGTAATTATCTTCAAGTTCTTTTATCTGTGTCTCAAGCTTGCTTATCTGCGCTTTGCGGTCAGCTGCCGCATCACGTGCCCTGTCACGCGCGATACCTTCATTGATTCTGGTATTATCAAGAGTGCGGCGGGCAGATGCCAGAGCCGCTTCAGCTGATTCGACAGTAACCTTGGCAGATGATACGGACGGCACACTCTCCGCTGCTGCGATGGCTGCCTCGGCTTCCTGTATTGCCGCATTGCAGTCAGACAATTCGGAAGATAATTTCTCAAGTCTGTCCTGTGCAGAACCAAGCTGGCTCTTCAGTTCCTTAACTTCCTGTTCCTTCTGTCCGAGCTCTTCTTTGACAGTTGCAATCTGCTCTTCGTAAGGATTTACGTCCTCCGGCGACGAGGGTACAAATTCAGCCGATTTCTCCTCGAGGTCTTTCAGTTCTTTATTCTTCGTCTCAATCTCACTGTTTACTGTGTCGACCTTTTTGTTGAGATCCTCTACCGTGTCGGATGCTGATGTTACTTCGGCAGTAAGTTCAATCACCTTGGGATTGTTTTTGTCTATAATCTTATTCGCCCTGCTGACCGTATCATTCTTGTTCCTTGCCGTATTCAGTGATTCACGTGCATCCTTAAGTGATTCCTGTGCCTGGGACACGCTGGCGCGGAGAGTCGCATAATCAGTATCAGACGGTGTTCTTGACGCATACTCATCTTCTCTCTTAACCTCTGTCAATTGATGTCTCAGAGAATCGAGAGCACTTGTGTCAGTCACGGGATACAGGGTAAATAAAACATCGCCCTTCTTCACCTCATCATAATCAGAAACAGCCACATGATCTATCTTACGGCCCTCTATGCTCATGACCTTATAGCTCGTCTCGGGCTCAACGACCGCCGATGCGCTGTTCGTAAGTGACAGATTTGCTCTTGATGCTCTTTTGCCGGCAACTTTAGGAATAAAAAGGTTCATAATCGTGTTCGAGAAGAACGTAAGCAGCAGCAGACCTGCCACGAACCCTATAATCAACCTTGTCACCCATTTACGGTTCTTTACTTTGTCACTCATAAGATCCTCCCTATTTGATTCCTGCCTGCGACACGCCCTCAACGAGATAATCCTCGCCTCTGAGGAACACCAGAAGCGGGGGCACCATATACAGTGCACACGCGGCGAAAGCCATTCCCGTCTCATCCGTATTGACCTGCGCCAGGAACACGGACAGCGGTCTCATTTCTTCATTCGATAACATGATCAACGGCTGCTCGACCATGTTCCAGTAATCTATAAAGAGCAGTATGGCCATTGCGCATACCGCACTCTTGCAGTTAGGTAATACTATTTTTGTGAATATCTGCCATTCACCGGCACCGTCAATCTTCGCGGCATCAATATATGCTGACGGTATGCGGCGCATGTATTTGGTGAGGATATAAACAGAGAATGTGGAGAATACCCCGGGCAGGATGATCGAGGAGTATGAATCAATAAGGCCGAGCTTGTCGCTTATGAGGTAATTCGGCACAAGCGTCACCTGGAATGGCATGAGCATCAGCATGATGTACAGAAAGAACAGGACTTCCCTCCTCCTGCGTCTGTACCGCATGAAGCTGTAGGACGCGAGAAGCGACACGAGAAGCTGACCTGCCACGATCGGCACTGTAAGGATTATTGAATTCCAGTATCTGAACAGATATGAAGGAGTCATGAAGAGGAGCTTCTTGTACTGTTCTATAGACACCTGCTGAGGGATAAGCTGCAGCTGCGGCATCCTCTGGATAAACTCTGCGGTGCCCTGAGAACCGCCGGGAAGGCTGCTGAAGACTATGCCGTAATTAGCCGTTATCTCGGACGAGGACATGAACGAATTGAGAAAAGTGAAGAATATCGGAACAAGAGCGAGGAATGCGAACACAGAGATCACGCCGACTCCCAACGCTGTTAACACCCGTCTCCTGACATTACGTCTTCTGAGGATCATCTGATTGGCGCTCCTTGCCTCAGATACGATCTTCTGTCTCTGTCCCGGTGCAAGAGTATTGAAGAATGACTTCACCTCAGGCGTCTGTATATATACATTACGCCTTGCAAGTGAAGCCTGCCTTCTCCTCTCATTACGCAGCCTGGTATCCATGCTACTCCTCCGTCCCCGAATCAAGTCTGGATTCCAGGATGAACAGCAATCCGACGATAACTGCCATCACGACACACATGATAACCGCCCCTGTTGACAGTTGTGAATAGTCAAGATGCGTAAACTTGTTATTCATAAAATGCTGCAGCGTGTAGAGCTTATCGTACGGATAATCACCCGTAAGAAGGTACACTTCGCGGAAGATCTTGAATGAATTGATCAGCGACATTATCGCTACAAAGAACACAGTAGGCCCGAGATAGAAAAGCCTTATCGAGAAGAACCTCTTCACTGCTCCGGCACCGTCCATAACGGACGACTCGATAACTTCCTGCGGGATATTATTAAGCGCGGACAGGAACAGTATTATGTTAAGTCCGAGGTTCTTCCACAGGAAGAGGAATACTATCACCAGCTGTCCCGAATTATCTTTGAACCAGTCGATACGTTCTGATCCGAACAGCTGATATATCCACCCGTTCAACACGCCGTTATAACTGAAGAACACCTGCCACATCAGAACGATCGATGCAACAGGAACCATCATGGGTGTAAGAAGGATGCTCCGGAATACACTCCTGGCAGGTATCTTTGAATTGAGAATAAGCGCAAGCAGCAAGGATATCAGAACACCCAGCGGCACCGCTATTGCGGACAATATCAGTGTATTGCCGGCAGCTTCCCTGAAAGCATCGTTGGACAATACCTTACTGTAATTCTCTATCCCGGCAAAGCTGCTGTTGGTTGCCGACTTCTGGAACGACATCTTGACGAGCATCGCGAAAGGCACAAAGAAAAACAACATAACTCCTGCAAAAGAGGGCAGGAGAAATCCGGCCGAGACACCCCAGTCCGTCACCTTACGCCTGAAGCGGAGGAGCTTCAGTCTTCTTGCTTGTCTTATCTTAAGATCTTCGTTTTCCATACTTATTATTATAATGTCCACATGTGTCAAAGTTGTCATATTTATGTTACTGTTTTGGCACGTGTTATTACCAGCTCCTTCCTGCCGTCATTATAAAGATTGGAAGCAACGTACTCACTTCTGTTCAGAATATACAAATGATCTGTCGCGTCTGTAATTGAGTTGTGAGGCATATTACTCCTGTATGCACAAATTGCTTTGGACAAATGCTCCGGATCAAGTTCATAGATCTCTCCTTTTTGCCTTTTTTGACGGCTTTTGCAATCACGGACAACCGTTCCATATCCGTCCTCCTTTAACCGGGATTATATCGGCCGGAACATTTAATTCAACGGCTTCGGGACAATTCTGGGATATTTGCGGGTTTTTCTGGGATAGTTGCGGGTTTTTCTGGGATAGTTGCGGGTTTTTAGTGTTCTATGGGCAATGTTACTGCAATAACGACGTTGTTTCTGACATTAATTATTGTGTTCTCTTATATAAACATCCTGCAGGTAATAAGACATTGCCTCATCTTATTATGCCTATCCGTAGTTCTCCTTGAGATAGACCTGATACCGCGAATTGATTATTTCCGCTACACGTTCAATTTCTTTCCCGTCCTCGTTCATGGAACAAAGTTCTTCATAGAAAATGTTGAACATACCCCAGTCAAACGTAATAACAGTATCTGCACTCCCGATGGCCTCCCTGATATATGAGACATACTCATCTTCCGGATAAACATTCTGATCGATCGAATTCCTGAGATAACCTTCAAGAATAGTATCTTTGACCGGATACTGTTCGTAGGATGAAGCCAGTTTCTGGATATCATCTTCAAATATCCTCGAGATAAGCTGCCAGCATGCATCCGGATTCTTTGAATCGGATGATATTGCCATACAGCCATATGGTTCGATAGTATGACAAGAACCATACGTGGAAGGGAATCCGATAAACACTGCCTTATCATCAATAGTTCTGAACATATATGACAGAGTCTGAGGCCTGTTATCTATAAAGCGAGCCATCAGGTACTTCTCATCAGCTAATCCCTCAATCGTATCGAAAGCTGTCTTCGCATCGTTGGATGACAATCCGTATCTGCCTGCATGAACTAATAATCTCTTGAAGTCTTCCTTATCAGGAATGGCCGCATTCTTGATCATATACTCGGTCTCATACCGGACAGCCATATCGACAATATCATAGTCATAGAGTTGACAATAGAGCTGCTTATTGAGTTCAGAAGCCTTGATATCCGCATCCATGAATGATACGTTATTTGTATCCCATACAGATGAGGTTCCCCAATAACCATTCAAATTATATGATGAGAAAACTTCATATGTTGCAGAAGGTTCTATCATTATATTCTTGATCGACCCGGTCATATTATCGGTAATATCAGGTGTGAGATAACGATACATGTCTATTACCATCCCGTTTCTTCCCATGTACCCGTAATCATTATCATTGCCATAGATGATATCCGGAGCACCCTCAGACGTATATCTCCTTATGATCTCTGCTTTACGCTGTTGCGCCTCCTTAGCATCAGAATACTTATAGTTATCCGTGTAATCCTCCACCACAGCAAAGAACTGATCCTGTGAACTGTTAAATTCTTGTACGGCATACATCAATACAGGATCAGTCATTGTTCCATAGCCGGCAATCCGTATCTTCTCACGTTTGCTGTAATCGAGGTCTTTATCATGATCGAATCTGATTATCTCGTAGTTACCATCAGGATATACATAACTCATATAGAAGATGTCGTCATCCACTGTATGCAGTCCTCTGCCTCTGACAGGCATCTCACCCGGCTGAGGAACGATCATATTATTGAAGTCGCCCACAACAGTTATACTGCGAGTGCTGATATCCAAGGACATCAGTCTGTTACCATTTATGTAATAATTACCAAAGAAAGAACTCTGTTCCGCTCCTATATCATCCCCGTTACATACTAATTCATATGATTCGGAATCAAGATCCAATCTGTATATATTTATTCCGGGGAAAAGATCTTCCACAGCATAGTAACCATCTTGCTTTATCACCAAAGGATGATAATAAGAAGGTTCAAATTCAGTGTGGATACTTTTTAGCAGTTCAAAACCGTCTGAGAACACCAACACCGCGTCACAGGTTGCAGCTACAAAGCCTGTATCGGTTGCATAAACCTTGCTGATATCCACGGGCAGATTATCAGCTATCTGTTCAGGAGCAGAATCTGACGGATCGCAACGGTACACACTGTTCCCGCTAACTATATACAGGACACCATTCCTGATACAGAATGAATTACTATTTCCTGCGGCCATAACAGCAGAACCGTATTCATTACCATCTCTGTCTATGTATTCAATAAACAGGTTGCTCCCGACACAATTGACGATAACCGTATTATCTCCAATTGCGCCTGCAAACAATATATCATTAACAGAATCATCAGTTGTCTTATGATACAATTCATACTTGCTCGTTCTGAATGAAGTTCCGTCATCTCGGATCACTGTCCGGAACTCGTTATGACCACACCCGCATAGAACATATGCAATGCATAATGTCATAGCAAATTGACAGATCATTATTCTCTTTTGCATCATACTAATTCTCCCGTTGATGCATTTACAAACACAGAGTAAACCTGATTGCTTGCCGGATAGTATGCCTTATATCTCCATATTGGGACAGTTGTAAATTCTTCACCGATATTATCCGGTTCATCAGACCAAATCGGCGGTTGTTCATCAGGATCATATTCCGCGACCATTATATAGCCAAAAGAGATATCAAAAATAACAGGATCATTGCCAAACAGAGCCATTTGAGACTTAATTCCTTTCACGCCGGATTCAAAGCATTCTCTTATTCCTTTAACTTGACATGAATCGACAGTTTCTTCATCAACTTCTACAAAGAATCTGGCATCATGGACATACCAGTACCCTGCCTCATTTGTATATATGATTGCCCCGGACTCCATTCCCATACCATTGTATTTATCTGACCAGTTGATCCTGTAAGGTGAATAACCATTTAGTATCGGAATACCATCCAGTGTTTGCCTGCGTATGGCATAGCCACTGTTATCGGAGAATGTCAGCACCTCCCAATAGTCAAACTGAGTCGGCAGTTTCTCATCATGCGGAATACTGTCAGGGGCATTGTGCGACATAGCGGTCAATACACCGGTATAGTCTCTGTCACACGGGGAGTTTCCTATATTAAGTTCGTAAAGTGCAGCCTCATTATTACGGCCTTTAGCAGGTTCCGCCAAGTAGAATCCGTTGTCTGCATTAACCGTAAGCGCTTCGTAATCGTTGCCGTTACCATCAGTATAATAATCATCAGAATCATAATGTGAAGCATACTCATTATCTGACGGGGACTTATAAGAGAATATATCAGAATTAAACTTACATTCTGCATAATTGTAATCTTCAATATAGCGTGCTTTGTATATATATACTGTCTTGTCCTCGTTCACTTCTGAATAAGACGCATTGATACTGACACCATCACATGAGCCCGTGATACGGTGATCTTTAAGTGTTACTCCCGGCAGAATCTCAGGGTTGTCTTCTGTAATCTTGTTATCGTTATTACAAGATGATAAAGAAATCAATATTGTTGTGAACAATACGATCGATACTATCCTATTAGCACTATTCATTATTAATACCTCACCAAAACAGCAGATTTAATATTACTGTATCAAACACATGTGTCAAAGTTGTCACATAACACCCTGAATCCGCCGGGAATAACTTGATAATTAACTGATTGCCATCATGTTATGCGGTCCACGATGCCGAGACTGTCTGGCTTTTTGAGTAAAAATTCGAGTTGGATTTAATCCTGTATCTTTCTCCTTTATCACCATAACCGCTTTTGTATGATGCGGTATTTCCAGACACACCAATCTTACCAAATCCCGAAGCGGTATAAGTAAAAGTAAGATATGAGTCACTCACCTGAGTATCGCCTTTGTAAGGTCTGAAATATATCTCATAACCTCCAGGATGTGTTCCCGACGGCATTCCTGAAAAAGAAACTGAAGATACATAAACGTACCAACTATAATTGTTGTCATTTACGCTCTGATTAACACTGTAATAATTATGATTACTGCTCGACAAAGTAAAGCTAAGGCTTGCAGCATTGAGATTAATAGTAACAGCAATCATAGTTATAACTGAAATCAAAAATGTAATTACCCTTTTCATTCTCTCACCTCATTTCTTTGTTAATCCATAATTGATGGAGTCTGTCAAATGTTCTTCTTCGGTCTCTTTGGCTGATGGAAGTAGATTGGTGATCTTACTCCGTCACCGTCAGATTCAACTCTTCTCTTCAGTGTCTTACCTACAACACTCAAGATCTTACGTTCTGTCTTCTTCATAACAAGGCCCTCCTTTCTCAGTTGTTTTTGCCAGAATCATTGATGACGCACATATCACAAAACCCATTTCCAGGAATGAAATGTAATAAGATGTGTCACTCAACAATCTCAACAAGACTAAAAATACAGATGCAGTAAGCAACCATTTCCGTGATGCCTTGACAGTTGCTGTATACTCTTCCGGGGACAAATCCAGGTTTTTATTGTTTACTGTTCCAATAATATAAATGACTACCATAGCAGCTACCGTAAGCACTGTAATTATCCAGTCATAAGGAACAATTGTTATACAAACAAAAATAACCAACAAACATGTCATGACGGACATGATTATGCAGCCAAAATTAGTCTTACAATGAAAACCACCGGTATGTATTCTCAAAACCGAGAATGCAAGTGTAAACAATAATACTTCTATAAAATAACCGCATACAAGTGCGATCACAAGAATAACAGCATGAGCAATTATACTCTCGAGAATAACTTGCAACTCGTACGAATAGAACGGTTTGTCTTCCGGCGAGACAATATCATAGATTACCATTCTATCAACAATGCGATTGCAAAGTAACTCCACGACTTGCCTCCTGAATACTTATTGTATTCAAAATAGCAAATAGA
>DFIB01000172.1 GCA_002371375.1 Mageeibacillus sp. UBA3708
CATTAGGCCTCGGTGACTGGCGGATAGTAACATCACTCATAACAGGCTTCATCGCCAAGGAGAGCGTCGTATCGAGTTTGAATGTACTGTTCGGTGAGAGTGTTGCAGGTGCAATAACTCCTCTGGCAGCTATGTCATTACTCGTATTCTCGCTTCTTTACACGCCCTGCGTTGCCGCGATCGCTTCAATAAGAAGGGAAATGGGTGCCAAATGGGCTGCAGGTGTCGTAATCTGGCAATGTGTTGTTGCATGGCTCATATCATTTGCGGTATATTCGGTCGGAAGTCTTCTCTGAAGATCAACAATTTTCAATTTATTTATAGATATTCACCGTTAATACACAGTGATAATGGTATAATTAATTGTACTAATTTTGAGGAGTAAGATATGATCAACCGTATTATTTCAGACCTGTTTAAGACAAATGCAGTCAGAGTGGCACCCGCAGACGAGCCTTTCTGGTATACATCAGGCAAATTAGGACCTTTCTACTGTAATACACACTTTCTGCTTCATGACGAAGAGATAGCAAATGAGGTTCTCAAATTCATTGAGAAGAGTATTGCCGACGATAAGCTGACGGCTCCTAAGGAGATCTTTGGAGTTCTTTACGGACTTTACCATGTATCTCCTTCATACAGGAATGTTATTGACTCGATAGTAGAGGCAGCGAAGGGATTTGATTTTGATATTATTTCGGGCGGTGAGAGAAGGGATTTCATCTTCTCTATGGTTCCCGCTTATATCCTGGGCAAAGCTCATCTCACCATATATAAGGACCTTACGGCAGTATACAGCACCTCCGATTTCCGCGAGACGGTAAATGCCGGCAACGTAGTTCTTAAAGGCAAGACCACGCTTCACATTGCTGACCTTATCACTGAAGCATCAAGCTATGAGCGTGCCTGGGTTCCGGTTCTCAACATCCAGGAGGTCGGTATTGATAATACCATCGCTGTTGTTGACAGACACCAGGGCGGTGAGGAGAGACTCAGGTCTATGGGCATAGGAATGACTACCCTTGCCGGCATTGACAAGGATCTTTTTAACGAAGCACTTGCACAAGGCATCATCGATCAGGCTCAGTTCGATCTTGTTATGAGCTTCCTTGCAGATCCCGATAAGTATATGAGAGATTTTATCGCCGCGCATCCTTCTTTTATCGAAGAGCAGATCGCGCTCGGCGGCAAGAATAAAGAAAGAGCAGAACTTGCAAGGTCGAAGGGTTACTGCTGATAGGAGTTTATTTACATGTGGTTTGATGAATCAGTAATTTACCAGATATATCCTCTGGGTTTATGTGACGCGCTCAAAGGCGGAACGCCGGATGAGCACAAGATACTTAAAGTGATCGAATTTATACCTCACATTAAGAAGCTCGGTGCTACCTGTGTATTATTCAATCCGTTGTTTGCAAGTGATTATCACGGTTATGATACGAAGGATTTTCTCACCGTTGATCCCAGACTCGGGACAAATGAAGATCTTAAGACAGTTTGCAAGGCGATCAAGGATGCCGGCCTCAAGATCATGTTCGACGGTGTATTTAATCATGTAGGACGCGGCTTCTGGGCCTTCAGGGATGTACAGGAGCACAAATGGGATTCTGCATACAAAGACTGGTTCAAGATCTCATTTGACGGCAATTCCAACTATAATGACGGTTTCTGGTATGAAGGTTGGGAAGGTCATTTTGAACTTGTTAAGCTCAACACATGGAACGGCGCGGTCCGTGACCATATATATCAAGTGATGAAGAACTGGGTATCCGAGTATGACATAGACGGACTGAGACTGGATGTGGCTTATTGCCTCGATGCCGATTTCCTCAAAGCACTCAGATGGTATGCAGGACAGGTCAAGGAGGATTTTGTGCTCCTTGGTGAGACTCTGCACGGTGATTACAATCGTTGGATGAATGACGAAGCATGTCACAGTGTCACCAATTATGAATGCTACAAAGGGTTATATTCCAGCTTCAACAGCGGCAACATGTTTGAGATAGCACATTCTCTTAACCGTCAGTTCTCCGATGAGCCGTGGAGCCTCTATACCGGCAAGCATCTGCTGTCATTTGCGGATAATCATGATGTTACCAGAGTTGCTACTATCCTGTCTGATAAGAAGCACCTCAAACCGATATACGGAATGGTATTCGGAATGCCGGGTGTCCCTTCAATATATTACGGAAGCGAGTGGGGCATTGAAGGTGACAAGCATTGGGGCGATGAGAGCTTAAGGCCTTCTTTGGATAAGCCGGAATGGAACGGATTGTCTGATTTCATTGCATCGCTTGCGAAGGCTAAGGCCTCATCCGATGCTTTGAATTATGGCTCGTATAAGAACATATTGATACAGCCTAAGCAGTTGATTTTTGAGAGGCGCACAGGTAGTGAGAGAGTCCTTGTGGCAATTAACGCGGATTCAAATGAATTCCGTGCTCATTTCGATGCGCAGTGCGGAAGAGCGACAGATATGATAACCGGAGAACTCCATGATTTTGGAGGCGGTTCGTTGATGGAGCCTTATTCCGTTCATTTCTGGAAGTGTGAATGATATGAATGACAATGACATCAGCTTGATCCTGGAAGCGGCATTATCCGGCAAAGCAGATTTTGCGGAAGTTTATCTTGAAGAAGAATCGACAAGGGGCGTATCTCTCCTGAACGGCAAAGTGATCAGGGCAGGTACGGGTGCCGGTGCGGGAATAGGCATAAGGATCATGCAGGGAACTAACAGTGTTTATGTATATTCCAATAATCTTGAGACATCTTCGCTCATACATATGGCAAAAGAAGCGTCACAGGCATTGGCAGGGTCTTCTGACTATGGTCAGATCGTGCTTGGCGAGCTTTGCAAAACATCTCCAAGCATGGTCAGTATCGATCCGGATTCAGTACCCAAATCCGATACTGTAGAGATCCTCAAGCAGGCCGCTTCATTTGCGCTTGATTACGATCCTCTCATCACTCAAGTCACGGGCGGCTATAATGCATCCTCCAAAACAATCAGAGTTGTTAACTCCAGGGGCGTTAACAGGGAAGAGACGAAGAAGAGGATCCGCCTGTCCATGGAAGCTATCGCTACAAAGGGCAATGAGAAACAGACCGGCCGGGTATCACCCGGAACGCAGCGCGGATACGAGTTTATCAATGAATATCCGGTAATAGATAAGGTAAGGGAATGCTGTGATACAGCAATAAGAATGGTCAATGCAGGATATGCACCATCAGGCAAGATGCCCGTGATCATTTGCAACGGTTTTGGCGGAGTTATTTTCCATGAAGCATGCGGCCATGCCCTGGAGGCTTCATCTGTAGGTATAGGCAGCTCATGCTTCACCGGTAAGCTCGGAGAACAGATAGCATCTTCTGTAGTATCTGCAAGGGATAATGCAAGGATAGAAGGAGAGTGGGGATCTTATTATACTGACGACGAAGGAAATGAATCCTCCGACCTTCTTCTTATCGAGAACGGCATCCTTAAGAACTATCTTATTGACGAACTAGGTTCAAGGCGTATGGATATGCCGGTTACGGGATGCGCCAGAAGGGAAGACTATACTTTCGCGCCGACATCGCGCATGAGCAATACATATATCGAGAACGGAACATCAACTCCTGAAGAGATAATCGCAGCAACAGAGGAAGGCCTGTACTGTACACAGATGGGCGGAGGGTCAGTCGATACTGCAACGGGCGAGTTCAATTTCGCAGTGAACGAAGCTTACATGATCCGAGGAGGCAGGATAGCGGAGCCGGTGAGAGGCGCAACGCTTATCGGCAAAGGTCCTGAGATACTCATGAACATCGATATGGTAGGCAATGACCTTGCCTTGTCTGCAGGCATCTGCGGCGCAACGTCGGGCAACGTTCCGGTTACCGTAGGGCAGCCTACTATCAGAGTCTCTTCGATCCTTGTAGGCGGAAGGGAGGAATGATTCGATGAATATTGATGATGTTAAAGATATTATAAAGGAATTGATAGACAAAGCAAAAGATTACGGCTTTGATGAAGCATCGGCATCTTACAGCGATCACGAATCAATGAGTGTCGATATACTCAACGGTGAAGTATCATCATATGAGAACAGCAGGGATTCCGGGATTACGTTCAAAGGCCTCAAGAACGGCCAGATGGGTGCATGTTCAACTAATATCATAAACGGCGATACCGTATCATATCTTCTCCGCGGAGCGATGGAGAACTGCGAAGTGCTTGATGATGAGGACCCTGATTTTATCTACTGCGATCCCGATCATAAAGACCTTTATTTCTCACAGATGTCGGGAGCTTACGACAAGAATACTTACGGGAAGTTTAAAGAGCTCGGACTTGCTATCGAGAAGGCAATCCTGGATCTTGATCCGGCCGTCAAGCAGGTTGATTATCTGTCCCTCGTATGTTCCAGAGGTCCTGTCATCATGATGAATACAAAAGGGCTTACAGCTTATACCGATGAGGATGGTGTGTCCTTGTATGCAGGTGCAAGAGCAGAGCGCGACGGGGTAGTTAAAAGCGGCGGTCATTACTGGATCGGCAAGGATATAGATGACTTTGATCTTAACAGTTTTGTTGATACCGTCAGCGATAATCTTCTTACTAAATTCGGAGCATCTTCAGTCGCTTCAGGATCATATGATGTAGTGTTCAAAAATGAAGCTTTTGTCTCTTTGTTCAAGGCTTTCTTTGGCAACTTCTCATCATACAGCATGCAGAAAGGCTTATCTCTGCTGGCAGGGAAGGTTGGAACAAAGATAGCTTCTGATATCTTTACGCTTAAAGAGATCCCGATGTATGAGAAGGCTCTTACAAAGATACCTTTCGATGCTGAAGGTGTGTTGACATATGATAAGGCAATAATTGATAACGGCATATTCGAGACGGCTTTGTATAATCTTAAGACAGCCAACAAAGAGAACAGACAGTCGACCGGCAACGGCTTCGGCGGCGGTATAGGTGTATCCAATCTTGTTGTAACGCCGGGTTCGCTTGGATTTGACGAGCTGTTGACCAAGGCGGGCTCAGGCCTTATCATTACCGAAGTATCCGGCCTTCACGCAGGTGTAAATGCGATAAGCGGTGATTTCTCGTTGCTGGCGGAGGGATTTGTTATCACAGAAGGGAAGAGGGGAAGACCTGTAGAACAGATAACCATATCCGGCAATTTCTATGAGCTTCTCAATAAGATCGCTGATATCGGTTCGGATGTTATAAATGTTCCCGGAGCCAGAGGCGAATTCTTCTGTCCGTCAATACTTGTAACAGATATGAGTATTGCAGGAGATGAATAAATTATTATAATAAAATACAGCTTATAAGAAAGGTGTGGTATTAACATGAATATAGACACAAAATGTGTACAGAGCGGTTACAGACCCGGCAATGGAGAACCGAGACAGCTTCCTATCTATCAGAGCACGACATGGAAGTATTCCACCTCTGAGGAGATGGGCAAGTTATTTGATCTGGAGGCATCAGGTTATTTCTATACAAGACTCCAGAATCCTACAAATGACGGTGCAGCTTCCAAACTCTGCGAGATGGAGGGCGGTGTTGCGGCAATGCTTACTTCATCAGGGCAGGCTGCTAATTTCTATGCCGTATTCAATATATGTGAATGCGGGGATCATTTCATCTCATCGTCTTCGATCTATGGCGGAACATATAATCTTTTTGGTGTATCAATGAAGAAGATGGGCATCGAGTGCACATTCGTTGATCAGGATCTTCCTCTTGAAGAACTCCAGAAGTATATCAGACCTAATACAAAATGCATCTTTGGTGAGACGATTACTAATCCGACTTGTACAGTCCTTGATTTTGATAAATTTGCAAAGCTTGCGCACAATAACGGAATCCCATTGATCGTAGATAATACTTTTGCTACACCGATCAACTGCAGACCTATTGAACACGGTGTCGATATCGTTACTCATTCAACAACCAAGTATATAGACGGTCATGCATCGAGTGTCGGCGGTGCGATCATCGATTCAGGTAATTTTGACTGGATGGCAAGTGCTGATAAGTTCCCGGGTCTTACGACTCCGGATGAATCATATCATGGTCTTACATATGCTACAGCTTTCGGCAAGGGCGCTTATATTACAAAGGCAACAGCTCAGCTCATGCGCGATTTCGGTTCTATCCAGGCCCCGCAGAACGCTTATTATGTCCAGATCGGCCTCGAGTCGCTCTCTGCCCGTATGGAAAGGCACTGCAGGAATGCTAAGAAAGTAGCTGAATTCCTTGCAAATAATGATAAGATCGCATGGGTACATTATTCAGATCTTGAGGGCGATAAGTATCATGATCTCCAGCTGAAGTATCTTCCCAAGGGTTCTTGTGGTGTAATGTGCTTCGGCATCAAGGGCGGACGTGAGCAGTCCATCAGGTTCATGGATTCCCTTAAGCTTATTAGTATCGTTACGCATGTAGCAGATGCCAAAACATGTCTTTTGCATCCTGCAAGCCATACACACAGACAGCTTACTGATGATCAGCTTCGCGAAGCAGGCGTTGCTCCTGACCTCATCAGGTTGTCAATTGGCCTTGAAGATGCAGATGATCTTATCGAGGATATCAAGCAGGCACTTGATAAAATCTGATAAATAATAACCGGATAAATCAATTTTTCTTAAGAGCAGACATTAATATTTGTCTGCTCTTATATATTATGAATGCCAAGATCAGATCAAATATAATTCTGACAGCAGCCGCCAGGAAATTATTATCAGTAAAGCTCCAAACAAAAAAGAACATATAGTCAAATGTGTGAGCTATAAAGATATAAAGTGTGTAACGTCCTATTACGACAAAAGGTTTTGATATGATCTTCAGCTTAGTAAAATAACAACACAGACTGCAAACAAAGACAGTACCTGCTATTGCAGTAATATGACAGACAGGAAATAGCGGATAACGTCTGCCGGCTATCTCCAGATATGTTCCGGTAAAGTAAACTATAACAATAAAAGACAGGATCCAGATTATAAGAAAACCTATGATAACCCTGAGATCAGTGATCTTCAACTTTGGCAGAATATATTTCCCGAATAAAATGAATGGTATGATAAGAAATACTACTTCCAATGACATTGGAAGACCAAAACCGGCTTTTATGGTAAAAAAGCCAAAAACAAACAAAAACGAACAAATAAGCACGTTTGTTTGTTTTTGAAATTTCAGATGTAAATAATCGATGATAACAGATGCATAAAACAGAACGAAAATAAACCACAGCATGCTGACAGAACTTATGTGAAATAAGCCAATATCATAATCGGCTCCAGGACAGAACAGTAAAGCTATAAGATGATTTACGATAAAATCAGACAAAACAAGAGTATCCAGATTATATAGCAGATCAACAAATGTAATTATCAGATAACAGACAAGAGCCGGTATGATAAGATGTCTGAATCTTTTATAAAGATTAGATTTGAAGGAATCATAATTATCAGAGAATTTGAATGTCATTCCATACAGAATAAAAAAAAGCGGCATATGGAAAGAGAATATTATACCGCGAGTTAATACCTGCGCCGGCGTAATATGTATGGAATGTGCGAATATTACCAGAAGGATTCCCAGTCCTTTGGCACAATCAATCCATTCGATCCTTTTATTCGCTTTAACATCCATATTCGGATTATATAATAAAAACTACCTCTTCTCAATTCACCAAAATTGTAATTA
>DFIB01000183.1 GCA_002371375.1 Mageeibacillus sp. UBA3708
TCTGAATTCTCCGCAGATGAACGCCGGTGGCGTTATAGGAGAGGAGAATTTTGGCAGGATTACGTCCGGATTCTCCGCAAAAGAACGCCAGTGGCGTTATAGCAGAGGAGAATTCCGGCAGGGTCCGAGGCTGCGGATAACAGTCGTATAGGCAACCAAGGTACTCAAGTCACCACCAGTGAAGCCCGCAGCTGCTTGCGAGCGGACTTCCGCAGGTTTTGGCGCCGGGTCGTGCACCTGAAAACCATCACTCAGCAAGACGCGGGCGCCAAAACCGAGGACTAAAGCGAGCAAGTACGCTGCGGGCGCCAGAAAGAACGCCAGTGGCGTTTACATGACTGATCATTGCAGTGGTTGATGGTCCTTCGACCTTCAATTCCTGCTTCCGCAAGATCTTGAGATTTTTCCGAAGAAATTTCGGAAAGATTTCAGATTCCTGCGGAATCCGAAGAATTTAAGATTTCTTCCGAAGATTCTTCGGAAGGAATGACGTTTTTCTTCGGAAACGTTATTGATAGATGTGAGTGAGCATGAGATAACAAGCAGTCCATGCCGATCAGGCCACCCAAGTCGTCCAAGCTACCACCTTTGAAGCCCGTTCGTGCTCAAAGAAGTTCCGGGGCAGGGCGTGGAGCTGTCACGGAATGATTCTGTGAATAAAGTAATCTGCAGAACTGAGGATGTTGTTTCCGCAAGAATTGAAGATCTTTCCGCGGAAATTGCGGAAAGATCACTGATTATCGCGGAATCCGCAGTAATTGAACTTTTCTTCCGCAGTTTATGCGGAAGGATTGCCGTTTTTCTGCGGAAACGCTGATCTCGCTGTTGCGGTCAGACTGACGCGGCTTCAGTCAGTTCAGTTACCTACAGCTAACATAAATCCTGTTTTTTACCCTGCCGGCGTGGTTCCGGAAACTTCCCCATTCTGCTTAACAAAAGTGTTCGTTTTTATAAAAAATGGGGAATAATAGCTATATTTCCCCATTTCTCTGAAAAATCAGGCAGGAATTTTGATTTTATGGGGAAGTTTATAACTGACCGGTTGATGGCAGTCCCGGGCGACCAATATGACCAAGTTACTCACGTCGCTCTGTGAAGCCTGCAGCTGCTTGCGAGCGGACTTCCGCAGGTATTGGCGCCGGGACGAGCACTTGAAGTAACAACTCAGCAAGACGCGAGCGCCAAAACCGAGGACTGTAGCGAGCAAGTCAGCTGCGGGCTGTCAGCATCTCATACGTCACCCCGTACTTCTCTGCGATGTCGCGGGCGTATGACGACCCTTCCGGGGATGATTCGACGACCTTGAAGGAGCGTTTGCCCCCGTCGCTTATCATGACTATTGAGGACACATTCGGTCCAAGCTCGCCGGCATCGGCAGCCAGCTTGTGCATATGCGTGTTAAATATGGTCCTGACACCCTTGGTACTCAGCGCACGGACGGAATCGACGGCGATGTAGTAGCCTTCTTCAAAGGATGTAGTGGAGAAGCTTTCGTTGAGCAGGATGAGGCTTGAGGGCGTCGCCTGATCGTAGATGTCCTTGAATCTCACGCACTCCTCGCCGAGTCTGCCGAGGTCCATCGTCTTGTCCTCGTCTGCCGGGAAATGAGTATAAATCATGTCGGCCGGCTTATAGACGAACGATCTGCACGGGACATGTATGCCGCCCTGTGCCAGTGCGAACAGCTGGCCGGCCGCCTGTGTTATCGTCGTTTTGCCGCCTCTGTTGGCACCGGTCAGGAGATAGATCGTCCTCTTCCCGTCGAATGTCAGGTCGTTATCCACGATATCTTTGCTGTCGAGAGTTGACGCCAGCTTGAGGTTGTAGAGCCCTTCCGCCTGCATAATGACACTGCCGTCCTCTGCGATCTCAGGCCTGCAGAAATGCATTCCGCGTTTAGTTGCAGATTCGATAAACTCCGCAAATCTTATATAGTAGATCAGCTCCGGGATCAGCTTTGATATGGTCACAATGGATATGTCCGAATACCTAGACAGGACGGTGCGCAGACGCTTGACAAGGTGGGCGGTCATCTTTGTCGCGACGCCCGACAGATAGAACGTGGAATTGGTCGTTCCGTCGCCTTCCGGAACGCGCGCCAGCGTTGCTTCCTGACCGAGCATGGGATGCGTGAGCTTGGACATCGTCGTCAGCTGCTTGTCGAGCCTGTCGATCATGCCGTCGGTCTCGGGCGGATCAGCGGGATCATAGTGCAGGTCCCCGTCCCACGCGGCATCTTTGTTTATCCTGTCTCTTGCCGCCACAGCATCCGCAAAATTGCTGACGATGCCCGACTTCTTAAAGGGCTTGGCATTGACCGACACAAGTCCCAGGCTCTCCGCCTCGAATTTGGAATTGACGTTGATGCCGATGGTCACGCTCTGAATAGACGAAGCGTCGGTCTTAAGCTCTTCTATATCCTTCTTCATCGCGGCGAAACACCCGTCTTCATAAAGCTCACCGACATAATCCCTGAGTGTGGTAAGCCCCTCCGCCTTTATGCGCGGATCACCGAGGCACTCCGCCAGTGATTCCACCGTCGTAATGTATGACTTGAGTTCCTCCAGCCTGTGGAGCAGATCCCAGAGCCCGGGCTTCTCATCGGAATTCTTGCGCCATGATCCGTAGTCCTTCAGGTAGTCGATCTGATTCATCAATTCAAGGAGCTTCTCCCTCACGTCAGGCAGATTCAATATATCTTCGAAAACATCCCTTCTGTAGACCGCCGTCTCCTCCGAAGGCGTCATGCGGGATAAGATCCTCATGATCATCTGCTGTTCTTTGGGATCGGAAGTGACAGCCTTTACTATGGCATCAAGACCAATGTCATGGCATGCGGAATCACTCATCGTCTTATAGGTTACTTCGTCGTCTTTTGCAAGAAGACTGACCTGTTTTGATCTGTTGACTGTCATTGTTCTTCCCCTCCGTATCATTTACATTATACACCAAGGGTGTGCTATTATAATGGCGGTAATAAATACGAGGGGGACACTCAAAATGTCAGAACGTAAAGTCGGTACAATATCAAGAGGCATCAGATGCCCGATCATCAGGCAGGGAGACAACCTTGCAGACATCGTCACGAATTCGGTGCTGGAAGCTGCGGAATCCGAGGGATTCAGTATACGCGACCGCGATGTAATCGCCATCACGGAATCAGTCGTCGCCAGGTCGCAGGGCAACTATTGCACGGTTGACGATATAGCAGAAGATGTTAAGGCCAAGACAGGCGGAGATACGGTCGGAGTTATCTTCCCTATCCTCTCACGCAACAGGTTTGCGATCTGCCTGAGGGGTATCGCCAAGGGCGTTAAGAAGATCGTTCTCATGCTGTCGTATCCGTCAGACGAAGTCGGCAACTGTCTGGTAAGCCTCGATAAGATAGATGATGCGGGCATCAATCCGTACAGCGATGTGCTGTCGCTTGAGAAGTACCGCGAACTGTTCGGAGAGAATAAGCATGAGTTCACCGGAGTTGATTATGTGGCTTATTACGGCGACCTCATCAAGGCGTGCGGATGTGAAGTGGAGATCGTTTTCGCGAATCAGGCAAAGGCGGTTCTCGATTATGCGAAGGTTGTGATCAACTGCGACATTCACACAAGAGCAAGGACGAAGAGGATCCTTCTGGCAGCAGGTGCAGAGAAGGTATTGAGCCTCGACGAGATAATGAACGAGCCCGTCAACGGCAGCGGATACAATTCACGCTACGGTCTCCTGGGATCCAACAAGGCCACCGAGGATCAGGTCAAGCTGTTCCCCAACGAGTGCAGGGATCTGGTGCTGGCCATTCAGAAGAATATCCTCGATAAGACCGGCAAACACGTTGAGGTAATGGTTTACGGCGACGGCGCCTTCAAGGATCCCCAGGGCAAGATATGGGAACTTGCGGATCCGGTCGTGTCACCTGCATTTACTGACGGGCTGATCGGTACGCCCAACGAGCTCAAGCTCAAGTATCTGGCTGATAATGACTTTGCAGATCTGTCAGGTGAGGAACTGAAGAAAGCCATCTCAGACAGCATCCGTGCCAAGGATGCGAACCTCGTAGGCAAGATGGCAAGTGAAGGCACGACTCCCAGACAGCTTACAGACCTTATCGGTTCATTGTGCGACCTGACATCAGGCTCGGGAGATAAGGGAACGCCGGTCGTGCTCGTTCAGGGGTATTTCGACAACTATACGAACTGAGTTTGGTAATATTGTCAGTTTTGCACCGTCCGATTTAGCCATTCGGACGGTGTTTTTATAATATCGTTCAGCGCACTTAACTTGATAAAATTAGGGTGCATATCATTAGAATGGAGGTTTGGATCATGACAACAATGGCAAAAAGAACAGCTTCGGCGCTGATTACTCTCATCATGCTCATAAGCCTGATCCCTGCGACTGTTTTTGCTGCAGGCACGAGCGGTTGGCAGAAAGAGAGCGGCACATGGTACTACTACAAAGACGGTAAGAAGGTTAGCGGCTGGGTGAAGGACGGAGGCAAGTGGTACTATTGTACTCCTGCAATGGTTGATGTTCCTTCGTATGAGATCGACGGCAAGATATATGTCTTCAATAACGACGGCTCAATGACAACAAAGACCGGATTGGTAACGATCAAGTATGAAGGATACGGATACAAATTCTATGTTAAGAAGGGTGGGATCGCCACAACAGGCTGGAAGCAGATCAGCGGCAAATGGTATTATTTTGAACCCGAAGGGGGATTTGCTATAACATCAGATATGGTTCCTCGAGGTCACGAGATCGGCGGCACAACCTATTACTTCGACAGCAAGGGCGTCTGGATAACAAAAGGATGGTACAGTTATAAGGGTGAAGGGGAGAATACAAACTGGCTCTATCTGCAGAAGGGGGTCCCCGTTACAGGCTGGAAACAGATCGACAAGAAGTGGTATTACTTCGATGATTATGGAACCATGTATGCCGATGATTGGCATGAAGAAGGTGATGGTGACTGGTACTATTTCGACAAAGGCGGAGCTATGGTCACCAATAAATGGGTAAAAGACATGTCCTCCTCAGGAGAATTAAGAGGCTGGTGCTATCAGGGCAAAGACGGCAAGACTGTCTTTGGCTGGCTCAAGCTTGGCAAGAACTGGTATTACTTGGATGGTGCATTTGGCTATTGCGTTATGAACACATCTAAAAATATCGAAGGTAAAGTATACAAGTTCGATAAGGACGGCGTATGCCTGAACCCGTGATGAACTGATCAGATACTAATTTGAATCTGCCTCCCGGCTTTACAAACCGGGAGGCATTTTATATTTGCCAGTATCACGGTTTATATAGTATAGTCATTGTTATAACGACAGATCATGGAGGGTTACGCTCATGACAAAGAGGATTTCTTCCTTTATTTTGGCACTCATTCTGCTTATAAGCCTCATTCCCGGGGCAGTCTTTGCGGCATCCGATGACAGGAACGGATGGGTGAAAGAGGCAAACGGCTGGTATTATTACAAGGATGATGAACGCGTTACCGGCTGGAAGAAGATCGGCGGCAAATGGTACTACATGGACGCCGAGAGCGCGGGACGCATGGTTGATTTCCCGTCATATTACATCGGCGGCAAGATATATGTGTTCAACCGTGACGGCTCACTCGTCACGAAGAAAGGATGGACCACGATCAGTTTTTACGACCAGTCATTCAAGTTCTATGTTAAGTCTGACGGAACGGCATACGCCATCAACAGCTGGAGAAAGATCGGAGGCAAATGGTATTACTTCGCAAACGTGGGTTATATCTTAACCGAGGACTGGGTTCCGAACGGCATCAGGATCGAAGGTAAGATGTGCTACTTCAACAACGACGGCTCCTGGAAGTTCAACTGCTGGCATAATTACAAAGATAATTGGTACTATCTTGGCAGCGACGGCCAGCCTGTCACCGGATGGAAGAAGATCGGCGGCAAGTGGTATTATTTCGACCCGCATGGCAACGTAATGCTGGATGATGCCTGGCTTCAGGATTCTAAAGACCCGGCCAAGTGGTACCGTTTAGGCGAGGACGGCGCCATGATAACGAATAAGTGGATACAGAAGATGGACATCTGGTATTACATGACAAGTGACGGTTCGTGCGCTTTGGGCTGGAAGAAGCTTGGCGGCAAATGGTATTATTTCAGACCCGACGAAGCCGGCATGTGCGTTATAGACGCGAAAGGATTCAATATCGACGGCAGGAGATACGATTTTGACAGTAACGGAGTCTGCATCACGCCCAAAGGGTACTGAGGCTGAATGATAACAGTATAAACACGAGGCTGTCCCGCGGAATGGGCAGCCTCTTCACATTCTGATCTTAAATGTCACCGGCGCGAGCTTATATACGGCAAATAATGCGGCAGGTATATAGACAAGTGCAATTCCGGCACATATTCCGAAGAAAACAACGGCCGGCGTGCCTTTCATGTAGATCATCGCGAATAAACACAAAACATATGTGATCATGTGAACGAACTTGTACAGAGGATTCTTAATGCTTGAGTCAGCAGTAAAAGGCTGAAGCAGATAGTACAGAACGATGTTATGCGTTGAGAAGAACAGACTCAGCATGATTACTGCCAGCGGGTACAATATGACATCAGCAGCAGCGCCTTCTCCCGTCACTGCTGCCAGAAGCGCCACGCCGCCCGCGATCACCACGGCAGGTATCAGGTTGATCAGCACGATCCTCCTGAGCCTTCCCGCGAACACGCTCAGCAATGTCTTGGGGACCCTGTAGAACCTGTACATGAGCATTGATGAATCGCAGTTTACAAACATTGCCTCAGATGTCCTCTTGCCGGTATTGATCGCGTACATTACAAAGAGCAGAAATCCCGTGTATTCGTATAACCCGAACGATATGGCCTTTACTGATTCCGGCTCAGTGAAGATCAGATACATCAAGACCAGTACAGCCCCCAGAGCAAGCCCTGCGGTAACAAGCACGGGCCTCATTATTATCTTGCTGTGACGCTTGAAGAAGATCGCGTTGAACAGATCGTATCCGCTCTTCCTGTTCATCAGATCACCGCCCGAAGCGTGACCCGAGATGGCCTTGCTCATCGACTCCCTGACCACCTGTGATTCGGCGTGCTGTCTGGCCTCTCTGTTGCTGATTATCATTTCGGGCGTCAGGAAAGTCTTGAACAGCAGGCGGTAATCGCCGTAGTGAACGAGGAAAAGTCCTGCAGGCACTGCAAGGATCAGCGTGACTGCAGCAAGAACGGAGAAAGTGATCTCAGGGATGACAGGCACGTAACCGGATACGGCAAGAGCAGCAATGACCGCGATAACCGGTATTCCCACGGTGATCACCTTCACTATGCTCATTACCCTGTTGCATGACCTGTCACCTATGTGGCGCGACCTGTACCATACCTCGAATCCGGTGAAGAGCCATTTGAGTGACGCTCCGTAGATCACGTAGCAGAATACCATATAGAAAGGCAGTCCTCCGAACACGCACAGAGCGACGCTTGCAACTGCCAGATTGCCGATGAGGTGCTTGATCGACTGATAGATGAACCCTGACAACATGTAGTCACGGGCAGGCATTCTCAGCGTGAATATAGCGTGATATGTATCCTCATGAAGATCGAAAGCCTCGTTGTTCATCACCGCTCCAATAACGGGGAAAAGGATCATTACAAATACCAACAGCTGCCGGTGTGTGAACGGGGGTGTTCCTCCCTCATATCTCTCCATGATCATGGACATCTGAAGGAAGATGATGACATAATACAGGATCTTGTAAATGAAGATCCGTGCAAATTCCCTGACCCACGATATGATCGTTATCAGGAGCTTGATCCATTCATATCTGTGGAATTCATCAGTAACCAGGAGCCTCGTCACGGGTAGCCTGCGAAGCCAGCTGATCATGCTGTTCGTCCTCACCGTAACCCTGATGAGACTGATCATCGCCCAAGTCTTCAGCACCCGGAGTCTCCCTCCTTCAGCACTTCGATGATGTGAGCCTCGAATTCTTCCCTCGTCATACTGCCCTGCTCCAGAAGCCTTAACTTGCCGTTCTTGAGCAGAACGATCCTGTCACACAAAGACAGTGCCAGCTCCATTATATGAGTCGAGAATATTATCGTCTTGTCCTGCTTAAGACTTCTCAACAGATCCTTCATCTCCTCAGCCACAACCACATCGAAAGAAGTGAGCGGCTCATCCAGGAGCCATATCGGGGGATTGGCGATTACCGTCAGGAGCATCATCATCTTATTCTTCATGCCGTGAGAATAATCCCTTATCAGCTTGTCGCGCGAATCGGCAGGGATATCGACCAGATCGAGATATTCATCGACCGTCTTCACGTTCTCTATCTTGTCCTTATTGATGTCGATAAAGAACTTGATGAGCTCTCTTCCCGTCATAAAATCCGGAACGATAGGTGTCGACAGCACATACCCGATGTCCTCGTTGCCGGCCTTCCTCAATGTGCCGTTCTCTTCAACCATGATGGTACCGCCGTCTTCTATCAGATCTTCATTAATAAGATTGAACAAAGTAGTCTTGCCCGCACCGTTGCGGCCCAGGAGACCGTAGATATAACCGCTCTCAAACTCAAATGTTGCGCCTTTGATAACTGCTTCCTTACCGAAGCTCTTAACAACATTATCAAGGATTAAATTCATATGCCAATCCCCTCCCCAAGGGAGATTATAGCATAATGATCATCCCTTTCTTCTCTCTTCATATTTACGGTTCTTTGAATTATACATCCGTTCATCCGCGACCTTGATAGCCTGTGCGATATCGAAGCTGTCATCAAGTACCGCAGTCATGTAGCCGCTGCTCGTGGAGACCTCATACGGCTTACCGGATTCGCGATTATACTCGGCGAGATATCCGTCGATATCCTTCATTATGCTGTCGGGATCACACTCGCTGAAGATAACAGAGAACACCTCGTCTCCGCCGAATCTCGTGGACAGGCTGTTGTCGGGAACTGCCTTGAACAGGGCTTTGGCGACTGCCGCGATCGCCCTGTCGCCTTCCGCGTGCCCGAAATTATCATTGATGTACTTGAGTCCGTCAAGGTCCGACATTATGACCGTTACCGTCTTCTTATAATTCTTGGGGTGCTTGCGGAGCTTCCTAAACTCATTCTGGAACCCGATCCTGTTATAAAGTCCTGTCAGAGGATCGTGACGGTACATCTCATCCATCTTATAAAGCAGCATCCTCTGATACTGGATATTTACGTATCCGCCGATTCCGATACTGATCGCATTAGTTACGCCCATAGTATTCGTATAATTGGATATAAGGTAATTCCTGTAGAAATAACACACGAACCCGAAAGGTCTGTTCATGTAGTCCAGCGAATTGAATATCAGCGGATAACCGTTCTCCGTCAGTTCCAATATCCTGTTGCGCACCGAAGGCGACAGAACATCCTCGCTGAATTCAAAGTCACCGCTGATGTCAAGAGAATCCGTATTGTACTGCTCGGGATAATCGGAATCGTAGATTATGACCAGCTCCTTCGTCTCATCCTCCGGAACATCCTCCGTAAAGTAATTCGCGCCCTCCGCGAAACATTTCCTGTCAACAACAGCCAGAAGATTATCGGTCTTATACGACCTCAGGGGCAGCACCAGTTCTCCGGGACTGCCGCTAATCTGCATCGATGTCGTGATCAGCTGAAGCACGCGGTTGTCATCGTTATTGCGCGCGAAGCTCTCCTTGAACCAGTCACGCAGGATCTGGGGATGCTCCGAATGCTCCGGACAACCGCACGATTCATTCGCAATGAATGTGGGAGTTATTATCTCATCATAGCACTCTCTGGTGGCAACAGCCTTCAGAACCGCCTCCGCCGTCACGTCGGCAAGAGCGAGAATGTCGCACGACGCAGTTGTGATCTTAGGAGATGTGAAATATATCTCGTCGTAACCGTCAAATCCCGATACGACAACATCTTCGGGAACCCTATATCCCTCCTCCGTCAGCATCTCGGTAACCGTGATCGCCATGATGTCATTGGCGCAGATAATGGCCTTGGGCAGCACACCCCTCGACAGCAGCGCCCTCGTAGCGACCCTGCACGGATCTGCCCAGAAATGGCCGTAACTCACCATATTCCTGTCGAAACGTATACCGTTCTCACTCAACACCTTCTTAAACACGGCGATCCTGCTGTCAGAGAACCTGTTATTCGGATGCCCCGCCATCATATGAACATCCCTGATCCCGTGATGCTCTATGACATGACGGACAACCTTCTCAAATCCGGCCTCGTAATCGTAGGTAATACAGGACGCCCCCTCATACCTGCCGTCTGCAATAACAACGGGAATGTCGTATTCCTGCGAGTGACCTATGATCTTCCTGGCTATCTTATGGCTCTTGATCTTCTCGTCCATGATGATCACGGCATCTATGAAGCTGTACGGTATAAGATCAAAAACATACCTCTCCGTGGCCTGGCGGTCTTCTTCCCAGTAGATATCGGAATTGATGGCAAAGATAAGGATGGAATATCCTTCCTTCTTCAGCAGCTCATTAAGCCTGACGATGTAGCCGTGTATCTGCGGATCATAAACTCTTGATGTGCAAAGAGCTATCAGCTTCCTGCCATTGATCATATTCCGGCCTCCGGTTCCAATATGACTCTATGATAACACGGGCGGGCGTGTTATAGGGAACGAATTTGGCGCGGAGCACGTCGAAATTCTCCGCAGAAAGAACGCCGGTGGCGTTATAGGAGAGGAGAATTTTGGCAGGATTACGTCCGGATTCTCCGCAGAAGAACGCCGGTGGCGTTATGGGAGAGGAGAATTTTGGCAGGATTACGTCTGAATTCTCCGCAGAAAGAACGCCAGTGGCGTTATAGGAGAGGAGAATTTTGGCAGGATTACGTCCGGATTCTCCGCAAAAGAACGCCAGTGGCGTTATGGGAGAGGAGAATTTTGGCAGGATTACGTCCGGATTCTCCGCAGAAAGAACGCCAGTGGCGTTATAGGAGAGGAGAATTTTGGCAGGATTACGTCCGGATTCTCCGCAAAAGAACGCCAGTGGCGTTACGGCAGAGGAGAATTTTGGCAGGATTACGTCCGGATTCTCCGCAAAAGAACGCCAGTGGCGTTACGGCAGAGGAGAATCCGGCATGGTTCGGTGCTGCGGATATCAGTCGTATAGGCGACAGGCTGCCCGCTTTACTTTACTCACAGAATCATTCACAGATTTTGCTTATTTTTGTGTACGATTCTGTGAGTGCGACGAATCGTGAATTTGTTAACGGTACCTCAGTCGATCAAGTCACTCAGGCCACCACCAGTAAAGCCTGCAGCAGCTTGCGAGCGGACTTCCGCAGATGCGCACAGCGCCGGTTTCGGTTTGCACTTAGCAAATGTGCGCGTCGAGGACTGTAGCGAGCAAGCTGCTGCAGGCGCCTTTATATCTCAATACTTCCGGTAAACACCTTTTCGCAGTTTCCGGTCATGAATACCGCATCGTCCGTGTAATTTACGACCAGTTCCCCGCCACGGAGGATGACGCGGATGTCTTCACCTTTGGGGCAGTACCCGTTGAGGCAGGCTGCAACGACAGACGCGCAAGCACCGGTACCGCAGGCGAGCGTCTCGCCGGAACCGCGCTCCCAGACACGCATCTTCAGTGTATGCGGATTGATCACCTTGACGAACTCCGTGTTGACCCTCTCGGGGAACAACTTGTCCGTCTCAAATACAGGACCCGTCTTCTCGAGATTGAGGACATCGACCAGATCTGTGAAGACAACTGCATGGGGATTGCCCATGGATACGCACGTGATATTGTATGAAGATCCTCCGATCGTCACAGGACGGTTAACGACTGTGTCGCCGTCGAGCGCTACGGGTATCTGTGAAGGGACAAGTTCCGCCCTGCCCATGTCCACCTTAACACGGACGACCTCATCAGCCATCGTCATGAGTTCGAGCTTCCTGATCCCGCTCTTTGTCTCGACTGTCATATGCTTGCGCTTGTGCCCTGCCACATCGTACATATACTTGCCGACACAGCGGATGGCGTTGCCGCACATCCTGCCTTCCGACCCGTCGAGATTGTACATGATCATACGGCAGTCGGCGACACGGGAAGGGGCGATCAGGACGATGCCGTCGCCGCCTACGCCGTAGTGACGGTCAGACATATATACCGACAGAGACTCCGGCGAAGCGACCATCTTGTCAAGGCAGTCGATATAGATATAGTCGTTGCCGCATCCCTGCATTTTTGTAAAGTTTATGACTTTGCGTTTCTCGCGCATATTGTTGATATCAACGAGTTCGGTGTTGATCTCGCTGTACCTGCTCATAAGGCTGTCCGCCAGAGCATCAGCCGTATCAATGGCGGTCAGGCACGGGATTCCCAGCATTACGGCACGGCGGCGGAGCTTGACTGAATCCCTCGCGGGAAGACGTCCTTTGGCCGACGTGGATATGATATAGTTCACGCGTCCGCTCTCCAGAAGGGTCATTGTATTGTCGGTGTCGGATTCGTGTATCTTGTGGACAGTCTCGACAGAGAGTCCCGCATCACGGAGGGCGACTGCATTCCCGGCAGTCGCGAAGAGCTCGAATCCCAGTGATGCAAACTTCTTGGCTACTTCAACTATCTCGGACTTGTCTGAGTTGCGGACTGAGATCAGTACACCGCCGTGCTTGTACATCTTGTAGCCTGCTGCCACAAGACCTTTGTACAATGCTTCCGACAGATTGCGCCCCACGCCCAGGACTTCGCCTGTGGACTTCATCTCGGGACCAAGCTGCGTATCGACGTCTGTCAATTTCTCAAAGGAGAACACCGGAACCTTGACGCATGTGTATGGTGACTGTCTGTAGAATCCGACACCATAATCCATATCTGCGAGCTTCTCACCGAGTGACACTCTTATCGCGCAGTCCACCATCAAAACTCCTGTCACTTTGCTCATGTAGGGAACTGTTCTTGACGCACGCGGATTGACTTCTATTACATATATCTGGTCGTCTTTGACGATGTACTGGATATTAACTATTCCGATGGAAGACAGTCCTTCACATAGTGCCTTAGTCGTATCCACGAGTCTCTTTGCCATGCGGTCATAAATATGCTTGGCAGGATACACCGCTATAGAATCTCCTGAATGGATCCCGGCCCTCTCGATATGCTCCATTATGCCCGGAATCAATACGTCATGTCCGTCGTATATCGCATCGACCTCGATCTCGCGTCCCTGGATGTACTTGTCAATGAGAACAGGGTTCTCGATGCCCTGCGCAAGGATGATATCCATATACTCGTTCACATCCTCGTCGTGGAAAGCGATGGTCATGTTCTGGCCGCCGAGCACGTATGAAGGCCGCAGCAGGATCGGATATTCCAGCGTGTGTGCAGCCTCCAGCGCATCTTCCTTTGTAAGCACGGAGAATCCCTTCGGTCTTGCGATCCCCAGCCTCTCCAAAAGCGCATCGAACCTCTCGCGGTCCTCGGCCATATCGATCGAATCGGCAGACGTTCCGATGATGTTAATGTTATTTTGCGCCAGCGTTTTGGTAAGCTTGATGGCCGTCTGCCCGCCGAAAGCAACAACAACCCCCACCGGCTTCTCCTGCCCGATGATGTTGAGCACATCTTCAGATGTCAGCGGCTCAAAATAGAGTCTGTCTCCGGTATCAAAATCGGTCGATACAGTCTCCGGATTATTATTGATTATGACCACCCTGTAGCCCTGTTCACGGAGCGCATGTACGCAGTGGACCGCAGCATAGTCGAATTCTATTCCCTGTCCTATTCTGATCGGGCCTGAACCGATCACTATGACCGTATCCCTGCCGCTGTCCGAACCGGGTCCGGCTTCATTCTCGCCGCCTGATGCCGCGCTGTTATAAGTTGCATAGAAGTATGGCGTAACAGCCTCGAATTCGCCTGCACACGTATCGACCATCTTATATGTCACCTGTGCCGACTTCTTATAATCAGCCACGGATACACCGGATATCCTCTCTATGGCTCGGTCAGTGAACCCGAGCTTCTTGCCCTTGACATACATTTCTTCGCCTAACATACAGGCCGGGCCGGCAATCGCCTTCTCGTAGCTTACCAGGTTCTTTATCTTGCTTAGGAACCAGTTATCGATCATGGTGACATCGTGTATCTCATCGATGCCGAACCCTCTGTGCAAACCTTCGGCGACGTAGAACAGCCGCTCATCGGTAGTGCGCCCTATACCTGCCCGTATATCGTCGTCAGACACGTTCCTGAGCTTGGGAAGTCTCAGTGTATCGACCGATATCTCGGCACCCCTTACGGCCTTCATCAGGGCGCTCTCAAAGGAATCGGAGATCGCCATGACTTCACCCGTCGCCTTCATCTGCGTGCCGAGATCTCTCTTGGCATAGACGAACTTATCGAACGGC
>DFIB01000088.1 GCA_002371375.1 Mageeibacillus sp. UBA3708
CCTTCTTCATATCAACGGCGCAGAATGTGAAGTCGATCTGCTTGCAGTATTCCTCGATATTATCAGTACCGTAAACGATCATGTCCTTAACATAATCAGGCATAGGTCTGTCGATCTTCCATCTGCCGCCGACAGCGTCCTCATAACGCTTGCCTGCAGATCTGGGGGAAGCACAAACTGCCACACATTCGAACCAGGGATGGTCGTCAAGAAGAGATACAAATCTCTGTCCGACATAGCCGGTAGCCCCGATAACACCTACTTTTAACTTCTTTTCCATACCTTTTCTCCTGTTCCAAGTTGTACGCCGCAGACGGACAACTGTATTCGTATGACGCACATTATAGCACAACAAATTGCTAAATCAAGGCAAATAAGTGATAAAATAAACTAAAAGACAGCGAGGTATAAATGGATACTTTTCCTATTTTAGACAATTATTGCAATTACATGCTGGCTGTACTCGGCAGATCCGAACTGACTGTCAAGGAATACAGGTATGATCTTATAGCCTTCTTCAGATTCTATAAGATCGACCATAAGCTGGTTCCTGCCGGCACGGAATTTGATACTATTGACATAAGTGATATCGATGAGAAGCTCCTCAATAAGATTACGACTGATGATCTGCTGGTGTTCCTGATATGGCTTTCGAGAGAACGTAAGCTGTCGAATGCATCAAGAGCGAGAAGGATCGCCACCTTGAAGAGCTTCTTCAAGTATGTCCACTCCAAGAAGCATATTATTGACACAAATCCCGCATATGATCTTGAGACACCCAAGATCGGCAAGCGCAATCCCAAATATCTTACTCTTGAACAGAGCACAGAACTGCTGGAACAGGCGTATAATTCACCTAAAGAATCAGGTGAACGTGATTACTGTATCGTTACGCTCTTCCTTAACTGCGGTATGCGTCTGTCTGAATTACGCGGCATAGACATAGACGATATTCACGGAGACATCCTGACCGTTGTCGGTAAAGGCAACAAGGAACGCACGATCTATCTCAATCAGGCGTGTCTTGATGCCATCAATGACTGGATGGCCAAGAGAGCGACCCTGAAGATCAAGCCGGCACATCAGAAGGCCTTATTCATATCCAAGCGCGGCACAAGAATATCCGATGATATGATCCAGATAGTGATCAAGGATCTAATGATGCAGGCAGGAATCGATACAAAAGTATATTCCGTCCACAAGCTCAGGCATACGGCCGCCACGCTGATGTACAAGTACGGACAGGTCGATATCAGGAATCTTCAGATGATACTCGGACATCAGAGCGTGTCAACAACACAGATATATACTCACGTTGATGATGAGCAGTTAAGACAGGCAGTTAAGAGTAATCCGCTGGCAAATTTCAAACCGGAGGAAGAGTAATATCATCCTCTGGTTGCAGAGGGTTCTGACGGATCACTCTCGCCAGGTTCAGATCCCTCACCGGGTTCAATGCTTTCGCCCGGTTCGCTGCCGTCAGGTTCTGTGTCAGAGCCTGATGTTAATGAAGAAGGATCTATATTAGAATCAGAGGATGATCCTGTTACACCTGTAGGCTCAGTTGTTTGAGCTGTTGCATTCGCAATCCTGGCATTATTATAGAAACTCTTGCTGATATCAAAGTTCAGCGGATAATATGCCATAGCATTCATGTAACGCTCCTGAAGCGAATCAGTCTCGAATACATCCTGTTCATTGATGAGTTTGTTGTTAGAATATGGTAATTTGATCGCGGCAAGACTTACAAGCCAAATGATAACCGATACGATCAAAACCTCAAATACAAGAAGCGGCGTTATCGGGAATACATCCATATACCTTCTGAGAGATGAGGAGGAATTCTGCTTATGAGAATCAGACGATATGAATTCGGCGACCTTGAATCCTTTTGAATCGATCTTGGTGATGATCTTATCAAGCATTGAATTACGTGTATATTCGTCAAGAAGTCTGGGTGCAAAATCGAGATTGTCAGGAAGCGGATACATGTCAATTATATCCTTCGCATTCTTGAGAAGGATATCTCCAAATACGAATATAACATCCTCGCCTGCTACGCTCTCACGCTTGGCATAAATATCCAGATACGATTTAACGATGGCGTTCTCCGCTCTGGTCGTCTCTTTGGTTATATCAAATACAGACGGATAGACCATGGAAACCGTCGAATAATAGAAATCAGTTATGTTATCTCTTGTCAGTTCTTTATTCCAAAGCTCATCCATTGGACTCACCTCCGTTATTGGCAGGATAATACTGCTGCTGATTGGCCGAAGCGGTCTTGTCAGGCTGCTTCTTTTTATCGCCCACATAGTACGAGTAACCGGACATAGGATAAACGTATCCGGCTATAACAAGTATTACCGTAAATACAAGGAAAACGATCCTTATCTGATCAAGTGCCAATGCAATCATGTAGACAGGTATCATGATCAGCATTCCTGCGAGGAAAGTCAGTTCGGCTGCACGCTTAAAATTGATCCTTGCCTCCTTGCCGAGAAGTTCGTACAGATCGTAAACGTAAGTATAATCATGGATACCGATCGACAATCCAAGCAGAGCACAAGTAATTACAAGGAACTTGGCCGTCGGCATAAGCGCGAAGATCAAGAATCCGAGGATAGCCGATGTGGATTGGATAAGCACTCTGTTGCGTGATGTCATCAGGTATGAGAATCTTGACTTGACCAGAAGCGCAACAAATATTGACATAAAAGCAGCCACGAGATAATAGAAAGCTGACGTTGCGATCGATATCTTAACTTTATCCAGGAAATTCGGGAGGAATATCATGAGGAATGAGAATTCGATCCCGAGCACAACGAATGAAGACATCAGGAACTTCCCTGCCCTCTTGTTAGAGAATATCTGAAGCCATCTGTTAAGCGAAAGGAATGATTCCTTGACGACATTGTTCGCTCTCATGAAGTAGACCATTCCCAGAGCTGCCAATATCAACGTCGCACCGCTTATTATGGAGACGATCATAAGTCCGAATCTCTCATAGCAAATACCTGCCACAACGGCACCGACGGATACGCCGAGGAAATATGCAGTACCCTGAATATTATGGATCGTTCTGTCCTCAAATCCTTTGTATCCGAGCTTGCCTGCATTGAGTCTGTAATCTCTGAGATAATCGAAAGGCATTCCAAAGCACAGACCTATGGGAAGCATCATTATCATGAGCACATAAGGATTGTCCACAAGACCTGCCAGCAGAGCGAAAAAGTATCCGACAGCAGTAATAAACAGTAGAGAGATCCTTGATGTCAGTCTGCTCTTCAGAGTTCTTCTCAAAGAAGCAAATCCGAAGAAACCGAATGCAAAGAACAGAAGTCCGGCAGCGATCACGAGCTGCAGGATCCACGGGTCCTCATCGGCAGGAAGGCTGTCCTTAATGTATAGTGCATAAATGACAGGGATCATTGATGCGCCAAGAGCCTGAAAGAACGACAGGAACCTGTTGGCATTGGAACCATACATGACAAGTATCGGCGCATTGCCTGAAATGCCCTTGGTAACAGTAGATGCCAGAAGATTGAGTTCAAAAATAATGATTGCCATTGATATTGCGATGGAGATTATGGTAAATATCCAGCTCAGAGACATGCCGTTGACGGATGACTCGTAATCCGCCCTGGGCATCCTGATCTCAAGCAGACCCGTTACGGTATTGTCAGAAGATATTACAGGGGATAAAGCGGCAACGTAATTCACCCCGTTATCCGTTCTTGTGGTAAAAGCAGACTGCTGAAGATCAAAACAGTTTATATACTTATCGTTGGAGCCCGAGAGATAATAAGGCTCAACATTGTCGGTTGCCGTTGATGAATAGAATCTGAGGAATGAATCTCCTGTCTTTGTAAATATATCCACAAGGTAATCCTTACCTTCATCATATGAATAGATAGGCAAAGGATATGTCATTCCTTCAGAAAGCTTGGAATACCCGAGCACCGTGGAAGATGCTATCGATATCTTCTGCATTGAATCGGCACGTTCAGATTCGAGTGCGGCAACATATGTGTTAGACAACTGATTTGACATTACAAAAAGAACAACAAGAACGATCGAGAAGCAATACCCGATGGTCGATGACATCAGCCTCTTCTCCTTATTCTTAGAGGTCTCACCTGCATTAGCTCCCTTGCCCTGCTTCTTGCGCATAAATCTGATGAAGAATTCCTGGATTATAAACAGAACGACTCCGGCTGCAAGACACAGAATTACAGACAGAAGTATCCGGCCCTCCATCTCATTGCCGAGCGTATTCAGACCGTCGAAAATACATTTATACTCAAAAACGCCGATACACATACCTGTATCATCTGTAATCGGTACAAGGACGCTCTCACTGTTGTCATCCTTCATCACCTGAGGAGCAAATGACCCCGTAAGCCATTCTGAGATATCCTTGTTGGCAACCATAAACTCGTTAGCATCAGTGCTGTTGCCTGCAACCATTGTAAGCTGACCGTTAAGATAGCTGAACAATGCATATTTCTCTGTTGAAAGAGTCTCCGATGTTGTGTCTGCGAGCATGAGATTAAATACGTTGACATACTTCATGGCAGCCTGATTCGGATCGCCTTTGAGCTCGTTGCCGTTAACTGTCATCTTAACAAGATCAGATACCTGATATATCTTGTCATGTGATATGGATTTGAATTCATCTTCATACTGCAGTCTCATGTGATGGACTGCAAAAGACACTGATAATACTGATACCAGGATTGATACAATGATAAGTATGATCGCTCTGACAATACTGTTAAAGAAATCCGTCTTCCCTTCACCATATTCGCGTCTGTCAGCCATGGTCAACCCCCGCAAAACATATTTTTACGGATATATTATACAGCAAAAATCCGAAATCAATGTTAAGATCTCGGGACAAGACCGTTTATAAAAATAAGCAGAATGAGTACCGGAAGAATAAATGTAAAATATAATTTAAGTCCTCTTCCAAGTTTGATCCCCTTACCGGTGTTAACTTCCCTGCGGAAATTCTCAAATCCCCATCCGCTCTTAAGAACACAGAACAAAAGGAATACTATCGAGCCCAGCGGAAGCAAGATATTCGATACAACAAAATCCTCACTGTCCAGAACATCTCTTCCCCCTATGATCTTCAGCTCCTTGAGCACATTGTATCCGAGTACACACGGCATACTTCCGAACAGGACAATTATAAGATTTACTATTATCGATTTGCGCCTTGACCAACCGAAATTATCACATAAAGATACGACAAGATTCTCAAAAACGGCAGTGACTGTCGAGAAACTCGCGAAGGTCATAAACAGGAAGAACAACGCTCCCCACAGCCAGCCGGAAGACATGTTGGCGAATATATTCGGAAGTGTTACGAATATGAGTGACGGACCCTGCCCCGGTTCAATGCCGAAGCTGAAACATGCAGGAAATATTATCAGTCCCGAGATAACGGCAACAAAAGTATCGAGTGCACATATACGCATGGCCTCACCCGTCAGTGTTGTATCTGACGACATATAACTACCGAATATCTCCATTGCACCGATCCCGAGACTCAGTGTAAAGAAGGCTTGTGTGATAGACGCCGTGATGACATTGATTATCCCGACATCCTCTACCGAATCCCAATTAGGCTTCAGATAGAAAGCGAGCCCCTCTCCCGAATTCTCAAGCAGAATGCTGTTGACCGCAAGAGCAACTATAAGGAACAGAAGTCCGGACATCATTACTTTGGTAACACGTTCAAGCCCTTTGTGCACACCGAAACACAAAACGCCAAAACCTGCGCACACTACTATCGCCATGCAGAGCGTCATCTCGACAGGGTCATCAAGAAGAGCCGCGAAAGATGCGGATACCTCCTCACTTGTTGAATTATTGAACTGCCCTGTTATAAACCTGTAGAAATACGACAGCATCCATCCGGATACCGTTGTATAGTACATCATTAACAGATAACATCCGCCAAGACATATCCATCCGAACAGATGCCACTTCTTCCCACTCGGTTCAAGTTTTCTGAAGGCCTCAACGCACGTTCTCTTGCCGCCTCTTCCGACAGCAAGTTCTACGATAAGAACGGGAATTCCCATGAGCACAAGGAACAAAAGATAGAAGAACACAAATATAGCACCGCCGTTTTGACCGGTAATATAAGGAAATTTCCACACATTGCCGATGCCTATCGCGCATCCGGCACTGACAAGAATAAAACCTAACCTGCTCTTAAAGCCTTCTCTGTTATTCAGATCCTTACCCATATTATGCCCTGCGTAAAATAAAAAGGTCTCATTGGGATATCATCCCTACGAGACCTTAAAAGTGGTTGCGGAGGCGGGACTCGAACCTCGCGACCTCCGGGTTATGAGCCCGGCAAGCTACCAACTGCTCCACTCCGCGTGTCAATCTGCACTGTTCGGAATAATGGTGCTCGTGACCGGACTTGAACCGGTACGGATTTTACTCCGACGGATTTTAAGTCCGTTGTGTCTGCCAATTCCACCACACGAGCCTATCCGTTAAGTGCTTGACAATAATAGCACCCGATGTGTTTTCTGTCAAGGGCAGTGTTGCAATTAAAAAAGATTAGAATTATCATAGTACATATTAAATAATGGGAGTTATCTATGTTATACGATCCTGATGATAAGAATAAGAAGAACAAAGGCAATGACGAAGGCAAACTGCGCCATGCTGACGAGGATAACAAGAGACTGACTGACGATGTCAAAGCAAATGAGAATTCTCTCTTTGGGAAGGAGCAGGAACCGCGTGATGATCACGGTCATGATTCTTTATTTGACAGCAGTTTTGACGAAGATGATCTTGTATCATCCTCTTTTGCGATAAGCTTTAAGGCTAATGATCCGGGTTCGGTATCCGATATTCTGAAGGATGCTCCTGAGATCAAGCCTGTCACTTCATATGATTACGAGGATGATCTGGCAGACTTCGAATTTGATTCTTCAGTATCTGCATTCAAGCCACTGGGCGGAGGTAACAAGCCTTCTCACGTTAACAAACCTGAACCTAAGCCAGTGAATAACAAGTCAAAAATGGAACTTCCCAAAGATCCTTTCGAAGGGATCGATGATGTTCCCAAGCCCAAGTTCAATGACGAGGATGAAGATTTCCTCGCGATTGCAGGCATGGCATCGCCCAATGACGAGAAGGTCCTCCGATCAGGTGAGAATATTGATTATGCTTCATCCGAGACCGGCACATCGAAGAGTGATTTTGCCAACAAGGACGGTAAAGTTGCTGAGGTCAAACAATCCGGCAAGATCGATTATGCAGATTCCTCGATGGACAAGAAGAGCAGTCCTTTCGCGCATGCCAAGAAGCCTGAATCCCCCAAGCCCGAAGTCAGGCAGGAACCCGTCAAGACGGTCGATCCCCGTGACCGGAAGGTGCTTGATTCCGGTAAGGAACTTGATTATGCTGCATCTGCCAAGGACGAACCTAACAGTCCTTTTGCTCATTCCGGCAAGCCGGAGGCCCCCAAGGCAAAGAATATCGATATGCCCTCTGTCAAGAAGATCGAAGAGCCTGATGGAACTGATGTTATTCAGTCGTACGGCAAAGTTGTGTCCGGAGTTAATGCATTTAACAAGAACAAAACTCCCGGGAAGCAGGAACCCGTAAAGCCAATCAATCCCAATGACGAGAAAGTTCTCAATGCCGGCAAGGATCTCGATTATGCATCCTCTTCTGCCGATGAGGCAAAGAGTACATTCGCTCATGCCGGCAAGCCGGAGGCTCCGAAGGCAAAGGATATCGATATGCCTTCCGTCAAGAAGATCGAAGAACCTGAAGGAACTGAGGTTATTCAGTCATACGGCAAGGTTGAGTCCGGGGTTAATGCATTCAGCAAGCGTAAAACTCCCGGTAAGCAGGAACCTGCAAAGCCAATCGATCCAAATGATGAGAAGGTTCTAAATGCCGGCAAGGATCTCGACTATGCATCCTCTTCTGCCGATGAGGCAAAGAGTACATTTGCTCATGCCGATAAACCGGAGGATCCCAAACCGTCAGATATTGATATTCCTGATATCGAAGAACATAAGAGCGAGGGAGCTAAGCAGGAAGAAGCTGCATCTGCAGCTCTGGCAGCGGCCGCAGCGGCTGTATCTGTCAAAGAATCCGCGAAGCCCTCTTCCCTCCCGAATACTCCTAATACCAGGCCTGCAGCAAGGCCTCCGGTTCCCGAGAAGCCTCTTACCTCTGACTCTGAATCCATTATTGAAAAACAAGCGTTAAGACCCGGTTCAACAGACAGCACCAAAGCAAGGACTGCACCGAAGTCATCACACAGCAAGAATCCTTCCATAGAACCTGTATCACAGGTGAATTCCAAGAAGAAGCGCAAAGAGCCTAAGTCGAAGAAAGAGCCCGGCAAGGGCGGACTCATCACTCTCCTTATTGTGATAGTTGTCTTCATCGGCATATTTGTATTGCTGGATAATGCTGATAATATTGCGAAGCTGTTCGGCAAAGGTGACACTGTTACGACAGTTGATACTTCAGCAACAACAGGGACCGGAACTTCCGAGAGCATTACTTCGGCAACCGAGTCATCGGCCGGCACAACCGAATCTTCAGCTGTTCAGACTACCGAACCCACCACACAATCTACTACTGAAGCTACAACCGAGTCTACTACTGAAGCTACAACTGAAGCCACAACGGAGTCAACTACCGAAGCTACTACTGAAGCTACGACTGAGTCAACTACCGATGCCACCACTCCTGCAACAGGCGGCGTTAAGGTAAAGCTTAAGGCGTCTCTTATCAACTTCAAGCAGACATCGAGCGGATTCAAATTTGATGTTGTACTTAAGAACGGTTCAAATAAGGACGCCAGCCTGTCAGCATCGCTGAAGAACCTGAAGATAACCCTCTACTCCTCCAACAAGATCAAGAATCTAACATCTGATGGCTTCACATTTACTCATTCAGGCTACACTTATACCTGCAAACCTATTGACAGGACGATCCCTGCAGGCACATCGGCCAAGATTACTATCAAGGTTACAACATCCGGCAAGCCCGCACATTTCGGGTACAACAGGGCAAAATTCAATTGGATGTAATTATTTAGCGGATACACTAAGCATCAATAAAGCTGTCTCATCCGGGACAGCTTTATTGTTTGATAGTGCATACGTATACAATTATTTCCGCAGAAAACAGGCCTTTCTTCCGCAGAAATTGCGGAAGAAATCTGAAATCTTGCGGATTCCGCAAGAATCTGAAAACTTTCCGCAATTTCTTCGGAAAAATCCTCAAATCTTGCGGAAACATACTCCCACAGATTCCGTGAAGAGACGGTTTATTTCTCGATCTTCATCCCGGAAAGGAATGCATTGATGAATCCGTCAAGATTACCATCCATAACAGAATCAACATCAACAACCTCGTAACCCGTTCTATGATCCTTAACCATCGTATAAGGGCAGAATACATAAGACCTTATCTGTGAACCCCAGGCGATATCCATCTGATTGCCTTTGAGGTCGTCTATCTTCTCCATCTGTGCAGCCTGAGCAAGAGCATAGAGCTTTGCCTTGAGCATCTTCATACATGTCTCTCTGTTCTGCACCTGCGATCTCTCTGACTGGCAGGCAACAACAACGCCGGTAGGTTCGTGAGTCATACGGACAGCCGTATCGGTCTTATTGATGTGCTGGCCGCCTTTACCCGTTGCTCTGTAAGTATCAACGCGGACATCCTTCATATCGATCTTGATATCGATAGTATCATCAAGTTCAGGCATAACTTCGCACGAAGCAAACGACGTATGTCTTCTTCCGGAGGAATCGAAAGGCGATATCCTTACGAGACGGTGCACGCCCATCTCTGACCTAAGGAATCCGTATGCATTCTCTCCGGATATCATTACCGAACAGCTCTTTATGCCGGCAACATCACCCTCAAGATATTCGAGTTCCTTTGTCTCATAACCGTGAGCCTCAGCCCATCTCAGATACATACGGTAGAGCATGGACACCCAGTCCTGTGCTTCTGTTCCGCCGGCACCTGCATTAAGTGTCAATATCGCATTATTCTTATCAAATTCCTGAGTCAGCAGCGTCTCAAGGCGCATCTTCTCGAAGTCTGCCTTGAGCGTATCCAGACCGGACTTCAACTCATCCAATGAATCTATATCCTCTTCCTCATTGGCAAGCTCGCAAAGAGCAAGCAGGTCTTCCCTGCTGTTATGAAGGTCATTGAACCCGTCAACCTTCTTCTGAAGTCTTGCCAAATTGGTCTGAAGACTCTGAGCCTTATCAACATCATCCCAGAATCCGGGTTCCTGAGTTCTGGCTTCAAGTTCGCTTATCTGCGTCTTCACATGGTCGATGTGGAGTGACTCCTTAAGCGTCATTATAGGCTCTTCAAGAGCTTCAAGTTCCAAGCGGATGTTATCAAATTCGAGCATTATCCGTTACCTTTCTTAATATCATCAACGAATTCCTTAAGCCTTACCATTGCTTCCTTAATGTTGTCAATGGAGGCGGCATAACTGATCCTGACATGATTCTCTCCGCACTCACCGAAAGCCTTGCCCGGCACGATCGCCACCTTCTTCTCAAGCAGGAACTTCTCACAGAACTCGTCTGACTTCATTCCAAGTCCTTCGATAGACGGGAATGCATAGAAAGCACCATATGGCGTAAAGCATCTGAGTCCGGCATCGGCAAGCCCCTTGAGCAGAACTCTTCTTCTGTGGTTGTACTCATTACGCATCTCTTCGATCGCCGGATCACCATTGATGGCTGCTTCTATTACAGCAAACTGTGACGTTGAAGGTGAGCTCATGATGCAGTATTGATGTATCTTGGTCATTGCTGCAATTATGGACTTGGGCCCTACACAATACCCGATCCTCCAGCCTGTCATTGCATATGACTTTGAGAACCCGTTGATCATGACTGTTCTGTCGGCAAGTTCCGGGAACTGTATAAGAGATGCCGGTCTATCACTGAGATAATTAAGCTCACAATACAGTTCATCAGATATGATCACGATATCAGGGTGCTTAACAAGAACATCTCTTATTGCACTGAGGTCTTCATGTGTCATCACGGCGCCGGTGGGGTTGCTGGGATAACCGAGAATAAGATATTTTGTCTTATCCGTTATGGCAGACTCCAGCTCCTCAGGCATGAGCTTATAGTCATTCTCTTCTTTGGTGGAGATCACAACCGGAACTCCGTGAGCAAACATGACCGTGGCCTTGTAAGCTACAAAGCACGGCTCGACTATTATGACTTCGTCCCCCGGATTGATAAGTGCACGGGCAACAAGATCAAGGCCTTCACTTCCGCCGACTGTGATGAGTATCTGTGACTTAGGGTCATATGATACCGAATATCTTCTGCTGACATAATTACAGATCGCTTTCCTGGCTTCAATATATCCGGAATTAGGAGAATAATGCGTATATCCGTCTCTCAATGAATTGATGCCCGCCTCACGTATGCTCCAGGGAGTTACAAAGTCAGGTTCGCCTATAGACAATGAGATAACATTACCCTTCATCTCATTGGCAAGATCAAAGAAACGTCTGATCGCAGATGGCGGAACCAGATTTACAACATCAGAGATCTTATCGGTAATATCGCTCATAATATAACTGCCTGCCTGTCATCAGAATCCTGTGCATCGAACATGATACCGTTAGCTTTGTATTTCTTGAGTATAAAGTGTGTCGTCGTAGACAGAACGCCTTCCTGTGTAGCGATCTTCTGGTTGACGAAGTTAGCAATATCTCTGAGGCTCTTATCCTCATAGATGACCATGAGATCGAATCCGCCGGACATAAGGTAGCATGCTGACACCTTGTCATATTTGCTCAGGATATTGGCAACCTGGTCATATCCCTTGCCCTTTGTAGGTGCGATCCTTACCTCGATCATTCCTATGCAGTGCTCGGGAAGCTGCCTCTCCCAGTTAATATTAGTCGTATATCCGAGGATTATCTTCTCGTCTTCGAGATATTTGATCTCTTTTGCCAATTCTTCTTCGGTAACACCGAGTCTGACAGCCATATCCTCATAGGTCAGTCTGGCATCATTCTCGATCATTCTCAACAATTCGATGTGGTCAATCATGTTAATTCACCTCTTGATAATATAAAAACTCACCCGCAACATAGAATTATACTATGTTATGGGTGAGATAGTAAACTATTTTGTCAGATGCGTGCTACGCCTGAATCTCTTGCAGCCTGAGCAACAGCAGCAGCAACTGTTTTGCCGACTCTCGGATCGAAAGCATCCGGAAGGATCTTCTCAGGATTGAGTTCCTCATCAGATACGAGAGAAGCGATTGCATTAGCAGCAGCGATCTTCATCTCATCGTTGATATCTGAAGCTCTTACATCGAGAGCACCTCTGAAGATACCCGGGAAAGCAAGAACGTTATTAACCTGATTCGGGAAATCAGACCTTCCTGTTGCCATAACCGCAACGCCGGCCTTCTTAGCTTCATCGGGAAGGATCTCAGGTGTGGGGTTGGCACATGCAAATACGATAGGATCCTTTGCCATTGTAGCAACCATGTCAGCTGTCAGAACACCCGGAGCGGATACACCGATAAATACATCTGCACCAACGATAACGTCTGCAAGCGAGCCTGACTTCTTATCGGGGTTAGTAATCTTAGCCATCTCTTCCTTTGCAGGATTGAGGCCGTCACGTCCGTCATAGATCGCACCCTTACGGTCGCAGAGGATAAC
>DFIB01000054.1 GCA_002371375.1 Mageeibacillus sp. UBA3708
TATCCCTGCGGGGAAGGAGCCGGATATGCCGGTGGCATAATGTCTTCTGCAATTGATGGTATTAACTGTGCTAATTCTGTCGCAAAATGTTATATAATCTGAATAATGAGATTTTGGAGGTCTGGCATGAAAGAATCTAAAAATACAGCAGTAATTACTGTTATCGGCAAGGACAGAGTCGGTATTATCGCAGGAATATCAAAGATCCTTGCTGATTATTCGATCAATATCAATGATATATCACAGACTATAATGGACGATATCTTTACCATGATAATGATGGTCGATCTGAAGGATCTGAAGATCGAGGAATCCGATATTGCAGACAAGCTTAAGGCATTCGGTAAGGAGAATGCGCTTTCCGTCAGTATCCAGCACACCGATCTGTTCAATGCAATGCACAGGATCTGATAATCAGCTAAGGGGAGATAATCTATGATCACTAATTATGAAGTCCTTGAGACTATGCATATGTTTAACGAGGAGCATCTTGATATCCGTACAATAACAATGGGTATCTCGCTTATGGATTGTGCTGCTTCAACGCCGGAAGAGTCATGCAGACGCATATATGATAAGATCATGCGTTCTGCCGGCAAGCTCGTCGAGACAGGCGAAGCAATATCACGCAAGTATAATGTGCCTATAATTCACAAGAGGATTTCTGTTACACCAATATCCATTGTAGCAGCTGCCTGTGGCGCCAAAGACTATACAGTGTTCGCGAAGACTCTTGATAAGGCTGCAAGAGAATGCGGAGTTAACTTTATCGGCGGATTCTCTGCACTGGTACAGAAAGGCTACACGGAATCGGATAAGATCCTTATCAATTCTATACCTGAAGCACTTGCGGTCACCGAGAATGTCTGCTCGTCCATCAACCTTGCTTCTACAAGGAGCGGTATTAACATGGATGCTGTCAGAGATATGGGCATTATCATTAAGAAGACAGCTGAGAGAACAGCTGACACGGGTGCTCTCGGCTGTGCAAAGCTGGTTGTCTTTGCCAATGCTCCCGAAGATAATCCTTTCATGGCAGGCGCCTTCCTCGGCCCCGGCGAACCCGAGTGCGTTATCAATGTAGGAATCTCAGGCCCCGGCGTTGTTAAGCACGCAATGGAGAAAGTTAGAGGCAAAGATCTTGGTGTAGTTGCCGAGACAATAAAGAAAGCCGCATTCAAGATTACAAGAGTCGGCGAACTTGTTGCACGTGAAGCATCCGAGAGACTCGGCGTTCCGTTCGGGATCATCGATCTGTCCCTGGCACCGACCCCGGCTGTCGGCGATTCTGTCGCAAGGCTTCTTGAGGAATTCGGACTTGAACAGTGTGGCACATGGGGAACAACTGCAGCTCTTGCAATGCTCAATGATGCTGTGAAGAAGGGCGGGACGATGGCATCTTCATTTGTTGGCGGCTTATCAGGTGCTTTCATTCCCGTATCCGAAGATGAGGGAATGATCGCTGCAGCCAGGTCCGGATCTCTTCTTCTTGAGAAACTTGAAGCGATGACATGTGTTTGTTCTGTCGGTCTTGATATGATTGCTATCCCTGGTGATACAACCGCGGAGACAATATCAGGCATCATAGCTGACGAGATGGCGCTTGGCACTTTTAATAATAAGACCACTGCTGTAAGGATCATTCCTGTTCCCGGCAAAGATGTGGGTGACAGCGTGGAATTCGGCGGCCTCCTCGGCACTGCCCCGATCATGAGTGTCAACCGAGCATCCTGCAGCGACTTTATCCATCGCGGCGGCAGAATCCCTGCGCCTATTCACAGCATGAGAAACTGAGATAGAAGGCATCTCGGGCTGTTGTGTCCTTCAGAGCGTGTTTTGATAGTAATACTCGGCATGCCAAACATACGGTAAGAGAGCCGGCTGAAGGTGCTTAACAGATAGGCCGATAGGCTTGATATATTTGATAAATTTGACAAACTTTGACAGCATATTATAATTACTTAGTTAATTAAGAATTGAAGGAGAATGTTATGGGACTCACTATTTCGCAGAAGATCATTAAGGAACACCTTTTATCGGGTGAGATGAAGGCGGGGGAAGAGGTATCCATCAGGATAGATCAGACCCTCACACAGGATTCTACGGGTACAATGGCGTATCTGCAGTTCGAAGCGATCGGAGTCCCTCAGGTCAAGACAAAGCTGTCTGTTGCTTATATTGACCACAATATGCTTCAGACCGGATTCGAGAATGCGGATGACCATAAGTATATTCAGACAGTTACTTCTAAGCATGGCATCAGGTTCTCGAGACCGGGTAACGGCGTGTGCCATCAGGTCCATATTGAGAGATTTGGTGTTCCCGGACAGACACTGCTCGGGTCAGATTCACACACACCCACCTGCGGCGGCATCGGAATGCTTGCGATAGGCGCCGGAGGACTTGATGTTGCTGTTGCAATGGGAGGCGGCCCCTACTATATCACGATGCCAAAGATGGTCCGCGTAACTCTTAAGAATAAGCTTGGCAATTGGGCGACAGCTAAGGATATCATACTTGAAGTTCTCCGTATCATGACGGTTAAGGGCGGCGTAGGCAAGATCATCGAGTATGCAGGTGACGGTCTTGCAAGTCTTACGGTCCCCGAGAGAGCTACAATCACGAACATGGGTGCCGAGCTTGGTGCAACAACATCGATATTCCCCTCTGACGAGGTAACAAAAGCGTTCCTTAAGGCTCAGGACAGAGAGATGGTATGGTCCGAGCTCAAGGCTGATGAAGATGCCGTGTATGATGAGGAACTTGAGATCGACCTTGCTCAGTTAAGACCGCTTATCGCTAAGCCACATATGCCCGATCAGGTCGTATCCATTAAGGAAGTCGCCGGACTCAAGGTCGATCAGTGCTGTATCGGTTCATGCACTAACTCTTCTCTCTATGATATGCTCAAAGTTGCAAAGATCCTCAAGGGTCACACGGTTCATCCCGATGTGTCACTTGTAATCGCTCCGGGTTCAAAGCAGGTTTTCAATATGCTGGCTGAGTGCGGAGCTCTTGCCGACATGATCGAGGCCGGTGCCCGTATTATTGAGTGCGGATGCGGACCTTGTATCGGTATGGGGCAGTCGCCTAAGACCAATGCAGTATCACTCAGGACCAATAACCGCAACTTCTATGCACGCTCCGGAACCAAATCCGCATCTATCTATCTTGTAAGCCCTGAGGTTGCTGCAGTTGCTGCTATTACAGGCGTTGTAACAGATCCTGCAGACTTCGGTGAGCCGCCGGTCGTTGAGATGCCAGGTGAGTTCAAGGTAAATGACAATATGGTCATCATGCCTTCGACGAATCCCGATTCTGTTGAGGTTGTCAGAGGACCTAACATTAAGCCTTTCCCGGTAAATCACGCTCTTAATAACGAAGTGGACGGCAAGGTTCTGATCAAGCTTGAAGATAACATTACAACAGATCACATCATGCCTTCCAACTCCAAATTGCTGCCTTACAGATCTAATGTTCCTTATCTTGCTGATTTCTGTCTTACACCATGTGACGAGGAATTCCCTGCAAGAGCTAAGCGCAATAATGGCGGCTTCATTATCGGCGGCCAGAACTACGGTCAGGGTTCTTCAAGAGAGCATGCTGCCCTCGCACCTCTGCAGCTCGGTATCAAGGGAGTTATCGCACTTTCTTTCGCACGTATCCATATGGCGAACCTTATCAACAACGGTATTCTTCCTCTGACATTTGCTGACAGTGCAGATTATGACAAGCTCTGTATGGAAGATGATCTCGTTATTAATGATGCACGCGCCCAGGTAGCGGAAGCTGTTAACGGTAAGAAGGTTGTAGTTACGAATAAGACGCAGGGTTATGACTTCGAATGTAATCTCGATATCTCAGACAGACAGTGTGGAATGCTTCTTGCAGGCGGTCTTCTGAACTATACCAGAGAACGTTCAAACTAATCAGATAGGATCTTTGATAATGAGTGAACTTAAAGATAAAATGATCATGCGCCTGACCGAGAATGCTTCGGTCAAGAGCCACATCAACCCGGCACTTTACTCCAAATATAATGTAAAGCGCGGGCTTCGCAACAATGACGGAACGGGTGTTCTTGTCGGTCTTACCGAAGTCGGCGAGGTAATGAGTTACATTGTTGATGATGCTGACAGGATTCCGATAGAAGGTAAGCTGTTCTATCAGGGATACGAAGTATCTGATATCGTCGACAATGCATGGAAGAACGGCAGATACGGTTATGAGGAGGTTGCTTTCCTTCTCATGACCGGAGAGCTTCCTACAGCTACGGAACTTGAGGATTTTAAGCAGCTGCTTACCGAATCGAGACCGCTTCCTGCAGGATTCACGGAGGATATGATCCTCAAGGCGCCGAGCCCGGATGTAATGAACAAACTTGCCAGAAGCGTTCTGGCCCTGTATTCATATGATGACAATCCCGATTCGACAGAACTGTCAAATGTCATAAGACAGTGCACGGAACTAATCGCCAGATTCCCTGTTCTTATCGCATACGGTTATATGGCAAGAAGGCATTATGTTGAGCACCAGAGCCTGTTCCTCCACGATCCCGTGCCGGAATATAACACAGCCCAGAATATCCTTCATCTGATCAGGCCGGACGGTAAATTTACTGAGAATGAGGCCAGGATTCTTGATCTTATGCTATGTATCCACGCTGAGCACGGCGGCGGCAATAATTCATCATTTGTTACTCATTGTGTTGCTTCATCGGGTTCTGATACATACTCTGTGATAGCTGCAGCCGTAGGCTCTCTCAAAGGTCCTAAGCACGGCGGTGCAAGCAACAGTGCATATGCAATGATGGCTGACATGATGGAGCACATCACTGATTATAAGGATGAGGCACAGATCGAGGATTATCTTACGAAGATCCTGAATAAGGAAGCTTTCGATAAGTCCGGGCTGATCTACGGTATCGGTCATGCCGTTTACACATTGTCTGATCCCAGGACCAGGCTGCTTAAGAAATACGCGCGCGATCTTGCCGTCGAGAAGGGGATGGAGGATAAGTTTGATCTTTACGATACTGTCGAAAGGCTTGCTCCTGATGTTTTCCACAGAGTTAAGAACAACGACAAGATAATGTGTGCAAACGTTGATTTCTATGCCGGCTTCTGTTATTCGATGCTTGGAATCCCGCCTGTTTTGTTCACGCCTTTGTTCGCATGCGCGAGAATAGCGGGTTGGAGTGCACACAGGATCGAGGAGCTTGTATCAGGAGGAAGGATCATGAGACCTGCATTCAAGTGTGTCAACAAGAGAAGGCAATATATTGACATTGAGAACAGGACAGATCACATCTGAGTTGACAGTTTGTTCATATAATATTTGCTGCTTTCTAGTATAATTAAGTTGCAGATCGTTATCTGACTTCAACAAAAGGAGATATTTATTATGGATAAGTATCAGTGCCCCTGCGGTTACATTTATGATCCCGAGATCGGCGATCCTGACAGCGGAATCGCTCCCGGAACAGCTTTTGAGGATATTCCCGAGGATTGGGTTTGCCCGGTATGCGGATTAGGCAAGGATATGTTCGAGAAGATCTGATCCGTTCATTTGCAATCGAGATGATTATATAAGGATGCCTCAAGCTGATGAGACATCCTTATTTGTTGGTTCTTCACGGAATTTACGGGAATCAGTGTTCAATGTCAGCAGAAGAATTGAGTATCGTTTCGGAACAAAAACGGCACTCCTTCCGTAAAAACACGGAAAATTACCTGTTAACCAAGGATTTGTTACCGATGACGGTAACACTTATAGGTAATTTCCTTTGAATTTACCTGATAATCGCAAAAAGTTACCGATGACGGTAACAGTTAACGGTAACTTTACCCGGAAACAAAGTATCGGTGCGTGTGCTAAACTCCTAATTAAAGGATAATAGTTATTCCCACGAATTCCGTGAAGAACCGAAAATTCTTAAATTCTTGCGGAAACAGAGTTGAAGATTGAACTTTGCCACTTGCGAAGCTTTGACACTTATGATAATATACTACGGCGAGCCAAACGGCCCCATGGTCAAGCGGTTAAGACGGCGCCCTCTCACGGCGCAATCAGGGGTTCGAGTCCCCTTGGGGTCACCAACAGATCTCCTGCTCATCGGGCGGGAGATTTTTTATTAACAGCGATATTATGGACGATAACAGATATATTAAGATCAGAGGTGCCAGAGAGCACAATCTCAAGAATATCGATATTGATATTCCCCGTAATAAACTTGTTGTCATGACAGGTCTGTCAGGGTCTGGTAAGAGTTCTCTGGCTTTCGATACGATATATGCAGAGGGACAGAGAAGATATGTGGAGTCATTGTCTTCATATGCCAGAATGTTCCTGGGCCAGCTTGAGAAGCCTGATGTGGACAGTATTGAAGGCTTGTCACCGGCAATATCGATCGACCAGAAATCTACAGTTGCCAATCCGAGATCTACTGTCGGCACAGTTACAGAGATTCATGATTATTTCAGACTCTTGTATGCCAGGGTCGGCAAACAGTATTGCTGTGACTGCGGCAGCCCCATAGCACCCCAGAGCATTGACCAGATAGTAAACGCGATTACTTCATATCCTGAGGGAACAAGACTCATCATATCGGCGCCTGCAGTAAGAGGCAAGAAAGGTGAGTTCACAAAGCTCCTTGACGAGTGGCGTAAGAAGGGATTTGCACGCGTAAGGATCGACGGTGAGACATTGGGGCTTGATGAAGATATTAAGCTTGATAAGAATAAGAAGCATGAGATCGATGTTGTCATTGACAGACTTGTTCTGAGGCCTTCCAACCTCATGAGACTCAATGATTCATGTGAGACTGCGCTTGCGGTCGGAGATGGTCTGCTCAATATTGAGTTCCAGGTTGAGAAGGAGAACGGCGAACGAGATACATTTACAAAACTCTTCTCTCAGAAGACTACGTGTCCCAATTGCGGAAGATCGTTCCATGAGATCAATACCAGAAGCTTCTCCTTCAATAATGCATACGGTGCATGTCAGAAGTGTTCAGGTATTGGAACACTTATCAATGTTGATCCTGAGCTCTGTGTACAGGATCCAAGCAAATCCATAAATGAAGGTGCAGTGAGAACGGCAGGATGGAATTTCGATGATCCGAAGAGCTGGGGAAGAAGTTTTATCGTTGCGTTGTCCGAGAAGTACGGATTCTCCCTGGACACACCATATAATGAACTTGATAAGAAGTATCAGGATATCATAATGTATGGCAACAACGGGGAGAAGATGAAGATAGATACATCCAACAGCGTCTACTCCCGTGACAAGGATTATTATTCTGCCTGGGAAGGTGTTGTGCCAAGTGTGCTCAGGCGTTACAGGGAATCCGGCAGCGAAGAGATGCGTGCCAGTTACGAGAAGTACATGAGTATCGATGTCTGTCCGGACTGCGGAGGTGCCAGACTTAACAAGGAGAGTCTGGCCGTCAAGCTGGGCGGGATCAATATCAGCGAATTATCTGATATGTCCGTTGTTAAGATGATAGAGTTCTTCAGGGACCTTAAGCTTGACGGGCGCGATCAGGAGATCTCTGCACCTATCCTTGCCGAGATCAGGGCAAGGCTCGGATTCCTTTACAATGTCGGATTGGATTATATGACTCTGTCGCGAAGTGCATCAACCCTGTCAGGCGGAGAAGCGCAGAGAATACGTCTTGCGACTCAGATAGGTTCAGGTCTTCAGGGAGTGCTGTATATCCTTGATGAACCATCGATAGGACTGCATCAGCGTGATAATGAGAAGCTGATAAACACGCTTACTATGCTGAGAGATATGGGCAATTCGGTAATCGTCGTAGAACACGATGAGGAGACAATGAGAGCAGCCGATCACCTTATTGATATCGGTCCTCTTGCAGGTCTTCACGGCGGTCAGGTGGTAGCTCAAGGAACTGTAGACGATATCATCAAATGCAAAGAATCCGTTACAGGTCAGTATTTATGCGGCAAGAAATTTATACCGGTTCCTTCCAACAGGCGTAAGCCCGGAGCAGATCATCTTCAGATCAAAGGAGCCTGCATCAATAATCTTAAGAATATCGATGTTGATATTCCACTGGGACTCTTCACATGTATAACCGGTGTATCCGGTTCCGGCAAATCGTCTCTTATCAATTCCACTCTTGTTCCTTTTCTGTCCCACAAGCTGAATGGCGCCAGGAAGCAACGCATTAAGTGTGATTCGATCACAGGTTACGGCAAGCTGGACAAGATCATCGTTATCGATCAGGCACCTATCGGTAGAACTCCGAGGAGCAATCCCGCAACATATATCGGGGTTTTCGATGATATACGTAAGCTATATGCCGCGACACCTGATGCCAAGATGAGAGGGTATCAGGCGGGGAGATTCTCATTTAACGTCAAAGGCGGAAGATGTGAAGCGTGCGGCGGAGACGGCGTCAACAAGATAGAGATGCATTTTCTGCCTGATATCTACGTCAAATGTGATGTGTGTAAGGGCAAACGCTACAACCGCGAGACTTTATCCGTTACTTACGACGGCAAGACCATTTCCGATATTCTCGAAATGACGGTCGATGAGGCCTGCGATTTCTTCAAGAGCCAGCCGAAGATATTTAAGATGGTCAGAACACTCCAGGATGTAGGCCTCGGATATATCAAACTCGGTCAGCCTTCAACGACTCTGTCCGGCGGTGAAGCCCAGAGGATCAAACTTGCCTCAGAATTGTCGAGAAAATCAACTGGAAAAACGCTATATATATTAGATGAACCCACCACGGGACTTCATATTGCGGACGTGCACAAGCTGGTTGACATTTTGGAGCGTCTAACTCAAAATAAGAATACCGTTGTGGTCATCGAGCATAATCTCGATGTAATCAAGGTGGCTGATTACATAATAGATCTCGGCCCTGACAGCGGTGTCAGAGGCGGAGAAGTCATAGCGACAGGCACCCCCGAAGCTGTAAGTAAAGTTAAGGGTTCCTTTACGGGGCAATTCCTGAAGCCTGTACTTGCAGCGGCCAAAAAGAACGGGCAGTATGCCGATATCTCGGAATTCCTTGATACGGAGCGCCTGGAGGAAGAAGCTTTGGATATCATAACCGGTCCGAAGGTTCGCAGAAAGATTAAAGAGGTAGATTAATATATGGCATTATGCAGTATGTGTAAGGAGAGACACGCAATCGTCTTTACCACAAGATATGAGAACGGCAAGCGGATCGATGAGGGTTTCTGCGTGAAGTGCGCGTACAAAGCAAGGATCAGCGGGATCGCCGATATGTTCAGGGACGCCGGGATCGATGAGAACAATATAGATGAGTTGTCTGACAGGATCGAGGAGACGATGGGATCTGCCGATTTCTCCGATCCGACATCTTTACTGTCAGGCCTGATGAACGGTACAAACCTCGATGCACCGTATGATTTCGATGAGGATAGCACAAATGTTGGCGTTGCAGACGAGACCGTTGACGGTCCGGATGAAGGGCAGTCCAAGAACAGTAATCCTCTCGGTAATATTTTCAACAGGATGTTCGGCATGGGCGGTCCCAAATCACCGGATGATGAAGCTGATACGAAGGGCGGGAATATAAAGAAAGACAAGAAACGCAATAATTCCCGCATGAAGTATCTGAATGAGTTCGGTACAAATCTTACGGAGCGTGCGGCTCAGGGGAAGATAGACAGGATCATCGGCCGGGATGTCGAGATCGACAGATGCATACAGATACTTAACAGGAGAACTAAGAATAATCCTGTCCTCATCGGTGCTCCTGGTGTCGGTAAGACTGCCGTTGCCCAGGGACTTGCAAATAAGATAGTCGAAGGGTCAGTTCCTGAGAAGCTTCTTAATATGCAGGTGTGGCAGCTTGACCTTCCCGCAATGGTTGCAGGAACCCAGTTCAGAGGCCAGTTTGAAGCCCGTATCAAAGGTGTTATCAATGAGGCAATCAAGGCTGAGAATATAATTCTCGTCATTGATGAACTTCATACAATTGTCGGTGCCGGTGATGCCGAAGGTTCTACAAATGCCGGTAACATATTGAAGCCTGCTCTTGCCAGAGGAGAACTGAGGATCCTCGGATCTACGACAACAGCCGAATACAAGAAGATCGAGAAGGATTCAGCTCTTGAGAGAAGATTCCAGAAAGTTATGCTCGACGAGCCTTCTCCTGAGGAAGCTTTTGAGATACTCAAGGGAATCAAGGACTATTATGAGAAGCATCATAATGTTACATATTCCGATGAAGTACTGAAGTTTGCCGTTACGGCCTCCAAGCGCTACATAACCGACAGATTCCTGCCGGATAAGGC
>DFIB01000090.1 GCA_002371375.1 Mageeibacillus sp. UBA3708
CAAGATCCAGAGATTTTTCCGAAGACATTTCGGAAAAATTTCAGATTCTTGCGGATTCCGAAGGATTTAAGATTTCTTCCGAAGATTCTTCGGAAGAAATGCCTTTTTTCTTCGGAAACGTTATTGATAGATGTGAGTGAGCATGAGATAACAAGCAGTCCATGCCGATCCGGCCACCCAAGCCACCACCTGTGAAGCCCGTTCGTGCTCAAAGAAGTTTTGGGCAGGTCTTTGAGCTGTCACGGAATGATTCTGTGAATAATGTAATCTGCTGGCTTGATGATCGGTGGCTACAACGACAGATGACAGCAGGGCTGAGGATGATGTTTCCGCAAGAATTTAAGATCTTTCCGCAGAAATTGCGGAAAGATCACTGATTTTTGCGGAATCCGCAGTAATTGAACTTTTCTTCCGCATTTTCTGCGGAAGGATTGCCGTTTTTCTGCGGAAACGCTGATCTCGCCGTTGCGGTCAGACTGTTGCAGCTTCAGTCAGTTCGGTTACCTATGACTAACATAAATCCTGTTTTTTACCCTGCCGGCGTGGTTCCGGAAACTTCCCCATTCTGCTTAACAAAAGTGTTTGTTTTTATAGAAAACGGGGAATAATAGCTATATTTCCCCATTTCTCTGAAAAATCAGGTAAGAATTTTGATTTTATGGGGAAGTATAAAACTGACCGGTTGAATGCAGTCCCGGTAGACCAATATTATCAAGCCACCACAGTGAAGCCCGCAGCTGCTTGCGAGCGGACTTCCGCAGGTTTTGGCGCGGGGTCGTGCACCTGAAAACCATCACTCAGCAAGACGCGGGCGCCGGACTGAGTTCCGGGATAAGGCGTTGGGCTTAGACTATCCTATTCATCCTGCCGCCTTCCATGAAGCTCTTGAGGTTGGCGGCGGCCATGTTTATCAGACGGATCCTCGTCTCTGTGGGAGCCCACGCGATGTGCGGGGTGAGGTTGCAGTTCGGGCATCCGAGCAGGGGGCTGTCAGCACTCATCGGCTCGACGGTCACGACGTCAGCCGCATATCCTGCGAGGGTGCCGTTCTTGAGAGCTGCGGCAACATCATTCTCGTTTACGAGAGGACCGCGGGCGCAGTTGATAAGCAGTGTCGTTTTTTTGAGGAGCGACAGAGTATTTCTGTTTATTATTTCGCGGGTCTCGTCCGTGAGAGGGCAGTGGAGGGTGACGACATCCGCATTCCTGAGGCCTTCTTCGAGCGGCATGATCCTGACGGGGGTTCCGTGGCAGTCGACAGTGGGTGTACCCGGGTCGTGGTGGACGGTGGCACTGATGTTCATGCCGAGGCTTCCGCATATCGCCGCGACTCTTTTGCCGATCTCGCCGAGGCCGATTATGTGAAGGTTCTTGCCGTACAGCTCTACGAGGGGTTCTTTGAAGAAACAGAACTGTTCCGACCTGACCCACTCACCGTCGTGGACCGCACGGCTGTGCATGCCTACTTTGTCGGCAAATTCGAGTATGTGCGCGACTGTCATCTGGGCTGTCGCGTAAGTGCTGTACTGAGGTACGTTGGTTACGGCGATACCATGTTCTTTGCAGCACTCGAGGTCGACGACGTTGTAGCCAGTTGCCAGAACTCCGATGTACTTGAGCGACGGCAGCTTCTCAATGACTTCCCTGTCGAATACCCTCTTGTTTGTGATCGCGCAGTCGAAGCCTGCGGTCCTTGCCGCGACGTCTTTTTGATCCGTTGTGTCGTACACTTTGACTTCACCAAGCGCGGCCAGAGCATCCCACGTGATGTCCCCGGGATTTGCAGCTGATCCGTCAAGAATTACTATCTTCATACTGTTACCTCGCTTATCCAAAAAAATTTCTTGTTTTCGACAAAGAATATTATAATACAAGAATAATCAATATATATTCGTGGAGGATCAGATGTTCCTATTGTGTTACGGGAGATCCGAGGGAGCCGTCAAGACCGGAGAGACCTTGATCGGCAAGATCGGCGGAAGATGGATAGAAGGTGCTGATTTTTTTGCTTCAAGACTGCCGCTCCCTGCAACAGAACGCGATGCGGTCATCGTCATGATCCTTCCTCTGGAAGCATCCATAGAGATTCTTTGCGGGAACTTCTCTCCGACGCTGTCAGGATTTCCGGTAATATGCGTGTCGCCTGACGGGCTTTTTGCGGCGGTGATCAGAAGGGGGGACGGGTCAACACTTGCCGACTGTGATGAGGCATATGACCTGATATGTTCCACACTGGGACAGCGCTGCTTCAGGAGCTTCGGCAGCAATGCGGATATTGCTCCTGACCTGACGACCGCGATAGATTCATACGGCATGACGCCCAATGACAAAGATAAGCTCAAGGCATATCTGTCGATGATCAAGAGCGGGGAGAAGATCAGCATATATACAGATTTGCCGATCGTCTTTGCCGAGCCGTCGATCGATTCGATGATTTTTAATGTTAACCGTTATTCCAGGGAGACGAAGGAGTCATTCATACAGTCTTATATTTCGCTGACGGGCAGTTCATCCAAGGCAATCTTTATCACCTGCACAAAGCTTCCGGACTGTCCCGGCAATCCACCGCTCGTCCTCGTTCCGAAGCTTGTGAGCGTAGGCCTTGAACTGACCGGCAGATGCGATCCGGAATACGCTGCGATATTGGTGCTCGCTACACTTGAGAACCACGGGATCGATGCTAAATCCGTATCGACTATTGCAGTGTCGCAGTCTGCAAGGGAGAGCGATGCAGTGCATAAGGTAGCTGAGATCTTCGGTGCGTCCGTGACGGCATTCTCGACCAAGGTTCTGCAGGAGGTCAAGGTCCCGCTGAAGATGACTTTCGCGCCGGTGAGGGAGCAGACCGATTTTGCGACGGCCGCATGCTATCAGACATCGGAGAGTGGAAGGATACTGATCAGAAGGTCGGCAGAGAAGAGCGGACTTGCCATCTCCGCATGCCTCAAGCGTGGCAATATCCTGTTAACTGAATAATAAACGGAAGGGGTACATATCAAATGAAAAAGCTGCATAAGAAAACCGTGAGAACTGATATGGGTTTGATGATAGTAACGGTATCTGTCCTCGGCGTGGTCTCACTTGCCGCATGTTCCATCAACTACAATGATCTTGCTGACGGCATCAACGATCTCGGCAAGAGTGTTGATCATGCGATCAACGGGACTGATGCTTCAACCGCTGCCGCACCGTCTGTGACAGAGACGGCTGCTACGGAACCGACTGATGAATCGACGGAACCTGAAGCAACCCCTACTCCGACACCTACACCGACGCCGATTCCCACGGCTACCCCTACTCCTACACCTACTCCCGCGCCTCAGAGAGTCGATATGTCCGAACTGACAACAGACACGATTACGGAAGGCGTTGAGATCAAGGATGAGTCATTTGAGGAGAGCTATCACGATGTTGATGACTATACGCAGCTGGTCAGATTCACCGGCAACAGGATCGCAGTGGAGATCCCTGACGGAAAGAATGTCCAGACTGCTATCAACCTTGTCATCAACGGATTCTACAACGAGACGGAAGGTCTCTACAAAAGGTATTCCGATGAGGCTCAGTCAGCATACCTTCTCGATAAGGAGAGCTATCTCGCAGCACCTTATTCGGTTAATGTAAAATTCAACTATTCATACAACGGCAGAGTACTCTCCGTAATTTCCGAATACACGGTGAGAAAGGGTGATGAGGAAGCTTATGTCGAGCACAAGAGTGAGATATCGACTTTTGATATTCTCACCGGTCAGTATGTGACGCCTGCGCTGGTAGCCAACGATTATCATCAGCTCGAGGCTGTCCTTGCACAGGCGCTTGCGCAGGGTTCATCCAGCGAAGCGAAAGCATACAAAAAGGAAGATGTAAAGTCACCTGTACTGGTGGTTCATCCCATAAGCGGAGGAACAGTATTTGCGGAGGTTTACGGGAGGATCGGAGGCGAGCTTTACAAGACTCCTGTCGATCTTGCTAACTATGCAGATTACCTCAATTCCTACGGAAAGATTGTATATAAAATCAACAACTGAATTTGCGATTTATAAAATTGCATAAAAAAAAGTTGCATATCTGTGTAACATGTTGTAAACTACGCTCGTAAGAATTCGTGTTTTAGGCGTTGTATGCGCGTAAGGCGGACGAATCGCGGGTGTACCGGAGACGGTACGGCGCAAGCAAAGATATGGTCCTAACCTAATTAGGACGGAAAATAAAACCTTATTTATGAGGAGGAAAAGAACAAATGAAGACAAAGAAGATTGTTGCTTTGGTTTTGTCAATGGCAATGGTTCTCGGCGTTGTTGCTGCTTGTAACAAGACAACAGAGTCTACAGCTGCTTCTACAGATGCTTCTGCTGCTACATCAGCTTCTGCTGCTACATCTGCTGATGCATCTGCTGATACTTCTGCTTCTGAGACAGAGTCTCAGGCACCTGCAGGCAAGTATAAGCAGCTTGACGTTGTTGATCCTTCAACATTGACAGACGCTGGTGATCTGCTTGTTTGGTCATGGAACGAGGAAATCGGTGGTCTCATCAAGAACTACTACTCAGGTTCTAACTTCGATCCTGCCAACAGTGCAAGCTACAACACAGTTAAGAACGATGGCGGTGCTTACAAGACAGCACTTTCCCAGGTTCTTGCTTCCGGTGAGGGCGCACCTGACATCTATGGTGTAGAGGCAGATTACATCAAGGCATTCATGGATTCTGACCACGCACTGGCTCTCTCTGACCTCGGCATCTCCAATGACGAGCTCACATCAGCACAGTACGACTACACACTCCAGCTCGCTACAGATGACAGCGCAGTTATCCGTGGTATCTCCTGGCAGTGCAACCCTGCAGCTGTTTTCTACAACAGAGTACTTGCTAAGCAGTACCTCGGTGTAGATGATCCCGCAGGTGTTGGTGAGCACTTCAGCTCATGGGATAAGTTCATCGAGACAGCAAAGACAGTTGATTCTGCTTCCGGCGGAAAGGTAAAGGCTGTTGCAGCTATCGCTGACGTTGAGCGTCCTTATCTCAACACAAGAACACAGGGATGGGTTGTTGACGGTAACCTCACAATCGATCCTCAGGTAGAGGCTTATCTTGACTTTGGTAAGCAGCTCTATTCAGAGAACCTCACATTCAATGCAGCTCAGTGGAGCGATGCAGCTTGGACAGACGGTGTTGCTAACAGCACAGTACTTTCCTACTTTGGACCTATGTGGCTCGGACACTTCTCACTCAAGATTTGGGATGATGCTAACGGAAACAAGGCTACAAAGGACGATTGGGGAATTTGTGCAGCACCTAACCCTTACTACTGGGGTGGTTCATGGCTCGTAGCTTCTAAGTACTGCGATGCTAAGAAGTCTGCAGCTCAGATCATGAGAGATGTTTGCTTGAACGAAGCTAACCTCACACAGATCGCTAAGAACGGTGACTTCGCTAACAACAAGGTTGTTATGAACAATGCTGCTAAGGATGCTTCATTCCAGATCCTTGGTCTTGGCAACCAGAACCCTTATGAGGTTCTCGCTCCTGTTGCTGACGGTATCACAGCTGATATCATCACAGCTTATGACCAGGATGTTCAGCAGCAGTTCGATAACTTCGCTACTGGTTACTTCGATGGCACAACAGCTACAAAGGCTGACGTTGAAGCAGCTCTTAAGGCAGCAGTTGCTGACATCATCAAATAATTGAATTCTTAACGGATTTAATTACAAACTAAGGTAAGTGTGCGGGGCAGGGCTAACAACACCCTGCCCCGCATTTCCTTTTTAAACTCAGGTAAATAATTTGGAGAGTGACGAAGATGGCAAGAGCTAATAGCACAAGTAAGCATAAGAGTATGAGCTATACTCGTTATGGTTATATCTTTATAGCGCCGTTCGTTATTGTTTATGCGATATTCAGTCTCTACCCGTTGCTTACCACATTCTGGTACTCCACAACAAATTCCCAGCTTGCAACAGCAGACTTCTGGGGCTTTGGTGACAAAGAGATCTACTACGATCGCTATCTGGACCTGAACAAGTGGTACAAGGGTAAGCTTGATACAATCGGAATTGATGCAGATTCCTATAAAGCTGTTAAGAATTTCTTTAAGCTTCAGGATGGTATCGATGAGAAGAATCCTATGAATGAAGAAGGAATTCAGGCAATCATCAATATCGGTTCAAACAATACAGGCATCTCACAAACAACGATCGATCAATTGCAGAAGTGTTTGGCTGACAAGAATCTCGGAGCTTTGACCAAAGAAGCCAATGCTGAATTGGATGCATGGTCCAAGAATAATTCCGATATGACAGCCGAGATACAGACCTTATTGAGTTCAATCAAGGGTAATGTCAATTCTGCAATTGCTACGAGCGAAGATAATTCAGCAGCTGCTGAATTAACAGCAGAAACAATCTACACAAGTGACGCATATGACAAGTTCATTGAGACACTGAACACAGCGGAATTCACACCGGATCAGCAGGCTTTGATGAAGTATCTGGCTGACAAAGCAGGTTATGCTACGTTAGGTGAATTCTTTACTTCTGTCAAAGAAGGCGGACATACTATTGAAGAAGCACTGTTCTACTATGTATGTATTAACCTCTCATCTCCTAACGCAGTCGGAGCTGACGGTGTAACACCTGTAGACAAGGTTGATATTCCTTTCCTTGCCGATGTTAAGACATTGCTTAATGCAAATACTTGGAATGGTCAGGTTGTAGGTCTTAATACCTATTCAGACCTTGATGCTTACATCTCAGGTGAGAAGGATCTTCACAGCGAGGATCTCTATAATGACATCAAGACACTTCACGAGATGGGTCTTATTAATGTTGTAAGACTTAAGGTTGAAGGCGATACATGTGTTGAGGTTCCTGATACAAAGGCAAGTGTCAACCTTCTTGCTACTCTCAGATACTACATCGATAACGATGTAAAGGCTGATGAGAATGTTAACAGAGCAAGACTTGAGATCGGTAACATCAAGAATTACGTCTCTGACAGGGAGAGCCTCTACGCTAACGATGAGTTGGGCGGAGTTAAGAATGTTGATGATTATCTGACATTTACAGGTTCTTTTGACAGGGACAAGTATTACAACTTTAAGAGCCAGCTCAAGTTCACTGAGCCTCTTACTTACGACAAATATAAGTCTATCGAAGACGCCCGCAAGGAGAAGATCGTTGCTCAGGCTAAGGAAGATCTTGCAACTAATCAGGCAGCACTTCCTGCAGCTCAGTCAACATTTGATTCTGCTGAGGCAGCTTACAACAGCTTTGTTGCTCCTATCAATGCCGAGATCGATAAGGTTAAGGCTGAGAGGAAGCCTTTCAGACAGGCTTATATCGATGCTTCTACAGCATATGAGACTTTGATCGGAGACTTTACAAAGGCTCATGAGTCCAATGACCAGTCTACCTGGACTGCTGACGAGATTAGTCAGGTCGAGGCTGCAAAGGCTGAGATGGACAAGAAGCAGGCTGATATGAAGCCTTATGAAGATAAGATTCAGGATCTCCAGAATCAGATCAAGAGCTCCGAGCAGAAGAAGGCATACGATGCAGCTAACGAAGAGTTGGCTAAGATTACACACAACATCTACTTCGCAGAGCAGGATATTGCTTATCCTGATCCCCTGCTTGCTTCAGTTGATGCATCCAGGCAGTATGCTTTCGTAGGTGCAGAGAACTTCTCCAAGGTCTTCGCACACAAGGATACATTCCACGAAGTTATCGGATCATTCTCAACAACATTCATCGTTTGGATCATCGGTTTCATCCCTCAGATCCTCCTCGCTCTGTTGTTGTCTGCATGGTTCACAGATACAAAGCTCCACCTCAAAGGACTTGGTCTCATGAAGGCTTTGATGTATCTGCCTAACGTTATCACGGCCGTATCAATCGCTATCTTCTTCCAGAAGATCTTCGGTTACAACGAGAACCCGATAGCGTACCCGCCGGCAAACAGAATCGTTACGTTGTTCCGTGAAGAGCCTTTCAACTTCCTTAGGAACGTATGGTCAACAAGACTTATCGTTTGCTTCATCAACTTCTGGATGTGGTATGGTAATACGATGATCGTTTTGATCGCAGGTATTACTTCTATCAGCGAATCACTTTATGAATCAGCTCAGATCGACGGTGCTACATCTTTCCAGACATACACCAAGATCACAATGCCACTCCTCAGACCTATCTTGCTGTACACGATGGTTACATCACTCATTGGTGGTTTGCAGATGTTCGATATTCCTGCAAACTTGAACAACAACCCTGTTACCGTTAACTTCGGTGGTACGGAGATCAGTTCAATCCAGACTGTATTGATGTACATCAACAAGAAGGCTTTCGGAAGCGCGCTCAAGAACCAGGTTGGTCTTGCATCTGCTACATCAGTAATCCTGTTCGTAGTTACAGTTATACTGTCAGTTCTTATCTTCTACATCATGAGAGATAAGGATGCAGCAAAGGCAAAGAAGCGTCTTAAGAAAGGAGGAACAAAATAATGAGTACAAATAAAGAACCCAAGCTGAAGAGTAAGTCAGCTTCAGTTAGAGCTTATTCTATACTGGTTTATGTTGTCGTTATTTTCTTCTCAATTCTGGCGATCATACCGTTCTGGTACATGTTCATGAACGCTACATGGGATACACTCTCAATCCAGCGTGGTGTAAAGATGTATCCGAACCCGGATTTTATCCACCAGCTCAAAGAGAACTGGTCAAATCTGAAGAATCGTTCGACATTCAGCTTTGCTACAGGTTTTAAGAACTCAGTGATCATCTCATTCAGTTCTACAGCTCTCACAGTATACTTCTCTGCACTTACTGCTTACGGTCTTTCCGTATACAAGTTTAAGGGCAGACAGTTGATCTACACACTTATCATCGGCGTTATGATGGTTCCTACAGCGGTTAACATCACAGGTTCTTACCGTTTGATGGCTAACCTGCATCTCCTCGGAACAAGATGGCCTTTGATCATCCCTGCAGTTGCAGCTCCTGCTACTGTTTTCTTCATTAAGCAGTACCTCGAGACTTCATTGTCAATGGAGATCATCGAAGCATCACGTATCGACGGCGCAGGCGAGTTCTACACATTCAATAAGATCTGCTTGCCGATCATGATCCCTTCACTCGCGACACAGGGTATCTTCAGTTTCCTCGGATCATGGAACAACTTCTTCGCTCCTTCTATCTTCCTCACGAAGACAGATTTGAAGACGTTGCCTTTGATGGTATCCCAGCTCTACGGTGACCGTTATGTTGACTATGGTTTGATCTATATGGGTCTTTCCGCATCAATCGTTCCGGTTATCATCGTATACGCATTCTTGCAGAGATACATCATTTCCGGTGTTGCTGCAGGCGGTGTCAAAGAGTAATACTTCGGAGTTATTACTAATCCGGCTTACGAAGAGGCTGTCCATTTGGACAGCCTCTTTTGCTTTGATTTGTACGAAATGCCGAATAGGTAAGGATATAACTATTTATTTTCAAATATTGCAACAAAATACCATAATAATAGTGTAGAATAAAAGGGCTTTTTAGTAAAAATAACAACAGCAACGGAGGCAATCAATTATGAAATTCGGGCATTTCGATGATTCACGCAAGGAGTATGTGATCAACACTCCCAAGACACCTTATCCGTGGATCAACTATCTCGGCAATCAGGGATTCTTCTCCCTTATCTCCAATACCGCAGGCGGATACAGCTTCTACATGGATGCAAGACTCCGCAGGATTACACGTTACCGTTACAACAATGTACCTCTTGATATGGGCGGACGTTACTTCTATATCAACGATGCCGGAACGATCTGGAATCCCGGATGGTCACCTGTCAAGACAGAACTCGATTCATACGAGTGCCGTCACGGTATGGGATATACGATCATCACAGGTAAGAAGAACGGCCTCAAGGCTGAGGTTACATTCTTCGTTCCGCAGAATTATGACGGAGAAGTTCAGCAGGTAGTTCTCACTAATGAGAGTGATGCACCAAAGGATTTCGCGATCTTCTCAATGGCAGAATGGTGTCTCTGGGATGCGCAGGATGACTGCACAAACTTCCAGAGGAACTTCTCAACGGGACGTGTTGAGATTCTCGGCTCCACGATCTATCATCTGACAGAGTACAGAGACAGACGTAATCATTACGCTTTCTATACTGTTAATGACACGATCGACGGTTATGATACGGACCGTGACGCTTTCCTCGGAAGCATTTATAACGGTTGGGATAATCCTGAGACTGTCAAGGCAGGCAAAGCTTCCAACTCATTTGCTGACGGCTGGTCACCTATCGCTTCACACTATAAGAAGGTAACTCTTGCTCCCGGCGAGACAAAGACACTTATCTACATTCTCGGCTACGCAGAGAATCCCCAGGACAAGAAGTTTGCCGATACAAAACCGGAAGGTCTCCTTACAAGAGAAGCATGGGTATTGAACAGGGAGAAGGCTGATGCCATGATCGAGAAGTATAATACTCCCGAGAAGGTTGCTGCAGGTCTTGAAGAGCTCCGCAACACATGGGACAAGCTTCTCAGCATATTCAAGGTTGATACGCCTGACGATAAGGTTAACCGTATGGTCAACATCTGGAATCAGTATCAGTGCATGGTTACATTCAACCTGTCACGTTCTGCTTCCTACTTTGAGTCAGGTATCGGCAGAGGCATGGGCTTCCGTG
>DFIB01000173.1 GCA_002371375.1 Mageeibacillus sp. UBA3708
TCCACGCCGTCCATACCGGGCATCATATGATCCATGAATATCAGGTCATATCTCTTGGCCGATGCCATCTTAATGCTTTCCTTACCGCTCGCAGCAAGATCCGGAGTTATTCCATACAGCTTAAGAAGCCCTGATGCAACCTTGAGATTCATATCATTGTCATCGACTACCAGTATCTCGGCATTATTCACAACAATAGAGCCTCTTTCCTCTGTCTCATGCACGATGCTGTTCGCGGAGTAATCACCTATCGGCGTCCGGTCTATTATCTTCTGATTGACATTGAAGTAGAACTCTGATCCCTGACCATATATACTGTCTACCTGAAGCTTGCTGTCCATCATGCCGAGAAGTCCCTGAACGATCGATACACCGAGGCCGGTACCTTCTATGTTCCTGTTTTTCTCAACGTCCAGACGCTGGAAAGAAGTAAAGAGCTTATCCATATCCTCTTCCTTAATTCCGATACCGGTATCCTTTACGCTGACATGTAGATCATATTCATCATCGTTGACTGCAGCACCGGTCATCTTAAATACAATGCTTCCCTTCTGGGTGTATTTGACGGCATTCGTGAGAATATTAAGGATTATCTGCTTGATCCTTACATCATCACCGAACAGACTTGAAGGGAGTTCGGGATCCATGTCAAATACGAGCTCCAGCCCCTTGGATTCCGCTTTCTCCGCGATAAGGCTGTGAAGATCACTTATCAGAGCCACCGTATAATACTTGACCGGCACGATCTCCATACGGCCTTCCTCGATCTTGGAGAAATCGAGGATTCCGTTTACCAGTTCAAGCAGCGTCTTGCCGGCCGTGTTGATATTGGCAGCATATTCCTTGATCTGAGGATCATTGCAGCTCCTCAGGATCATCTCATCCATACCGATCACGGCATTGATAGGCGTTCTTATCTCATGACTCATCTGCGCAAGGAACTGTGACTTTGCCTTGCCCGCTGCTGCAGCACTCTTGGCCGATTCAGCCAGTTTGGCATTTACGTCATTCTGCCAGTGTATGATCCTGTTGATCATGATCAATACTATGATGATACATACCAGGAACATCGTGGCAGAGAACAGCATGAACGCAATATAGTAACCGTAGACATTCCACCATTCGCTTATGATATAGACTGTAAAGCCGTTGGAACTGTTATGCTGCTTTACTCCCGTGCAAAGCTTGCCGTTGTAGTCCCTGAAGCCTATGTGTGCAAATACTTCATCAATATCACGGTATTCGGTGTCGGCGACATTGACTGATGACTTTGCATTCATCTCATAATCTTTGTTCGGGTGATTAAGGATATTACCGTTAGCGTCGACAATGAACGCATATTCATTATCCTTATATCCCTCCCCGAATATACTGATCAGTTTATCCATGAAGAAATCGATGCCGAACACACCGAGGAACTCCTGATTCTCACCGTAGATAACGCGCGAGAATGTAATGCAGTAAGAACCTGTCTGTTCGTCCAGATAAGGAGCTGAGATATTATAGCCTGTTTCCGATTTGATGGTATCCTTATACCACTGTCTGTCCTCAACATGCCAGTCGGAATCAGGCTGCCAGCCGTTATTCATTATGACTGTATGCTCACTGTACGGATTTGCCATGTAGCATACGGATATATCGGAATAATTGGACGAGATATTGTCAAGCCACTTAACGCATTTATCGTAATTGCCCAGCACCGCCGGATCGGCTTCTATTACGTTGGTGAACATGCTGAGCGTATTCTGCTGCTCGAGTGTCCATGCCATCAGCTTCGTATAATAAACATCCATATCGAGCATCATGCTTGAAGTACCGTACATGTAGCCCAGGATAGTACTCGAGATTATGTTAAGAAGGATCGTAATAACAAAGATGATGACAATGAATACGCGCGACTTGCGTATGGTCTTCGCTATGTCTTTCTCACCTTTCTTGCTTCCTGCGTGCCTCTTCTTCTCCTGCGCGACAATATAAGCATACGACAGGAGATTATCCAGCTTTTGCGACAGAACAAGACCGGATTCTCTGATCGAGGAAATATCCTCCTTTATATCGACGCTGTTATTTATCCTTTCGGAATTACTCTTCTTGATGATATTGTTAAGAGGTTCCTTAAGTTCCTCCGATATTCCGGAAAGAAATTCATTCTTGGATTCCAGGGCTTCTTCTGCAGCCATCCTTTTCCTGGCACTATACACGTAGAAGTACACAGTAATCGCGAGGAGCACAACGTAAATCAGGATTATAAATACAATCTCTCTGTACGTATCTCCGTAGAGCACATCCTCGTCGATAATCAGTATCATATACCAGCCGTTATTTGTCTCACGGCTGAATACTGTATAGTTCTCCCCGTCTATATTCTCGGTAAACCTGTCATGAAGCTTTGATGATGTTACGCGGCTGACCATATAGCTCAGCTGAGGCAGTGTTGTGCTCACCTTGCTTCCTACAACAGACATATCGGAATATCCGACGATCTGACCCTCACCCGTGATAATGAGGGATTTGTACTCATTTCCTCCCATCATCTTGGCGATGGAATTCTGAACTTCACTAAGCGTAAAGTCCATTGCCACGACAGTCTCCCTGTCATCGAGCATCTTGGACATCGTGTAGCACATCTGTCCCGTCATACTGTCGATATATGGCTCTGTAACATAGATCTTGCCGGCACTGTCGATCGCCCCCACATACCACAGTCTCTCCGTGGCATGGTAGTCAGCGGGCTTATCGAAATCAGGGATTATCTCCCATCCCTTCCCTGCAATATACGTGTTGAAATTCACTTCATCAGATCTTAAAATCTGTTCGGCTTTCTGCTCTCTTATGTACCTGTCGATCGTCTCGAGCGGCACCTTGGAATCGATGAGGAGCTGCGCACCTTCAGCGATCTTCTCGAGAGATGTCTCTGCATCCGTGAGCGTATCCTGAAGCTCCTTCTTGATGGCTTCAAGGCGCAGCGAACCGACTTCATCCGCCTGACTTATCCTGGCATCGATTATCTGAGACGATGTAAATACGGCGATAAAAATGAATACCGCGAATATCACAAAGATTATTACGTAATCTGTTATCTTCAGCTTTTTCATAAGCGATATTATACTTTAATGCCGCTTGAATTTATACAGTGAATCAGCAATCTGACCGACAACACCATCATTATCAATTCAGTAACGGGCTGTGCCCACAGCATTCCGCCTAACCCGAATGTTTTGTCGAGTATCAGCAGGAGCGGTACATACAGGAACAGCTGTCTTATGAGCGTTATTACAAATGCGTACACAGGCTTTCCCATTGCCTGGAAAGACATTCTGCACATTGACACGGCCCCGACACAGGGCAGGATGAACATGACCGTCCTGAGAATGCGGGCACCGGTATCGATGACGGTATCCGTATCAGAGAATATATCGATAAGCTGAGGAGCAAACAAGGCAAATATGAGCATCACGAACAGCTCGGTCAGTGTTACGACTATGAGACCGGCCTTAAGGCATTTCTTCATTCTGGCATAGTTCCCTGCACCGTAGTTATACCCCATGAGAGGCTGTACGCCGGCGGCAAAGCCCTGATAGATGTAATTGCCTATTGTCATTATCTTCTGTGCAACGCCCATTGCGGCTACGGTAAGCTCGCCATAAGCTACGGCAAGATTATTATTGACGACATAAGCAACCGACGTGAGAAGAGTCTCCAGCGATGCGGGCACTCCGACCCAGAAGATCTCCCTGAGTATACCCGCTGCCGGTCTGATATACTTGACGGAAGGAGTCAGGATAGTCTTTCGGCGGGCATACAGATATAAGGATATCAGCATGCCTGAAGCATTGCCGATGACCGTTGCAGCCGCGGCACCCTTAACTTCCAGATCCAACGTGAATATGAATACCGGATCAAGAATGATGTTCACTGCCGTTCCCGTGATCATTCCGGCGATCGAGTACTTAACGGAGCCTTCACTCCTCAGAAGCTGTCCAAGCGTGTAGTTACCCATGGTAAAGACCGTACCCGTCAGTATGACGGCAACGTATTGCTTGGTGTATCCGAATGTGTTGTCACCGGCACCCAATCCCTTAACTATAAAATCTATAAGGGCAAGTCCCGCCAAAGTAAGTATAAGGCTGTTGACCAGGGTCAGAACCATACCGGCCGTTGCAGTGCGGTCAGCCAGTTCCTTCTTCCCGGCACCTATGCTTCTGCCGATCAGTGACGAAGCACCGGTCCCTACCATATTGGATACTGCGACCGTGACCATCATTACTGGATACGCCAGGTTGACCGCCGCCAGCTGATAATCATCGCCCGTCATGCCGATAAAGAATGTATCAACAAGATTATAAAGGACCATGATAAACATGCCGGCAATAAGCGGCACTCCAAGTTTTATCACGGCTCTGTATGGATTCTCTTTACTTAGTGTGCAGATGCGTTTGTCATCATCTGATAATGCCATTACCGGGACATGATCTCCTTCTCATGGATCTCCTGTATATCATCCAGTGCCGACAGCATCGGCTTGACATCCTTTCCTTTGATCTTCCTGTCAACATAGTTCTTGGTGATCTTCATGACGGTACCTGACAGCGCAAGAACACCGATAAGGTTCGGGATAGCCATAAGGCCGTTAAATGTATCCGACAGATCCCATGCAAGTTCAAGGCTCATAGTGGCGCCGAAGATTATGAAAATGATGAAGATACTCTGATAGAATTTCACCGATTTTGTTCCGAAAAGGTATTCGAATCCCTTGGATCCGTACTGGCTCCATCCGAGAACCGTGGAGAATGCAAAAAACAGTATGGCAATGGCGATAAATGCCGTTCCTGCCGAACCGAATCTTGTGGAGAACGCCTCAGCAACAAGTGCCGTAGATGACTTATCAGACAGGACCTTACCTGTCTCAAGGTCTACGAGACCCGATGACAGAACTGCAAATGCAGTCAGCGTGCAGACGATCAGCGTATCGGCAAAAACTTCGAAGATCCCCCACATTCCCTGAACGACGGGTTCTCTGACATTGGATGCGGAGTGGACCATTACGGATGAACCCAGGCCCGCTTCATTGGAGAAAACACCTCTCTTCATACCCCACTGTACAGCCAGTGCAACACCTGATCCCACAATTCCGCCGCCTGCAGCCTTCAGTCCGAAGGCGCCTTTGAATATTGATTCAAATACGGCACCTGCCTTGTCAAAATTAGATATGAATATTATAAGTGCACCGATCACATATGCCACCGCCATGAAAGGAACCAGTGTCTCCGTGACCGTCGCGATCCTCTTGAGTCCTCCGAGGATTACAAGAGCTGCGATTACCATAAGGATCGCTCCCGTAATGTAGGGCGGAATAGTAAATGCAGATTCGATATTTGTCGCGATCGAGTTGATCTGGCTCATGTTGCCGATTCCGAATGATGCGATAACGCAGAATACCGAGAATAGTACAGCGAGCACTGCACCTATTTGCTTGAATCCCTTCCTGGAACCCAGTCCGTCTCTCAGATAATACATAGCTCCGCCGCACCACTCGTTGTGAATATTGCGGCGTCTGTAGTAGATTCCCAGAACGTTCTCCGAGAAGTTTGTCATCATGCCGAAGAAAGCAACTATCCACATCCAGAAGATCGCACCGGGACCGCCTGTTGCAATAGCTGCAGCAACGCCGGCGATATTACCCGTACCGATAGTCGCGGCAAGAGCCGTACAAAGGCTCTGGAACTGCGAAATCTGCTTGTCACTTTTATCAGTATGGGCGGTGACATGCTTGTCCTTGAATATTCCTCCGACAGTATTCTTGATCCAATGCCTGAGGTGACTTATCTGGAACCATTTGGTCAGGAATGTCATCAGAATTCCTGTACCTACCAGAAGTATCAACATGGGAAGACCCCACACAAATCCGTTAACGGAACCGTTTATCTCCGCAATATATTCAAGGAAACTGTCCATATCCAGATACACTCCTCCTAATCATAACGGGAAAAGTATACAAGGATAGTTATGGAAGTGTCAAGAAAAGCCGTTACCTGTCGACTTTGCCGTTCAGACCTTTATTTTCCTTAAAGGACATCTTATCCTCTCCATTACTGTCATGTCTTACAGTTCTTCTGCTATCTTCCTTGCAACATAAACTCCGCTCGCCGAAGCATGAGACAGAGAATGTGTAACGCCAGACCCGTCTCCGATTACATAAAGACCCTTGTACTTCGTCTCGAGATTCTCATCTATGGCAACTTCCATATTGTAGAACTTAACTTCCACACCATACAGCAATGTGTCATCATTTGCCGTTCCGGGAGCGATCTTATCAAGCGCATAGATCATCTCGATTATCCCGTCGAGGATACGCTTGGGCAGCACCAGACTGAGATCTCCCGGTGTCGCCTGAAGCGTCGGCCTTACCGTACATTCCTCAAGTCTTGATGTGTTCGTCCTTCTGCCTCTCATCAGGTCACCGAATCTCTGCACGATGACACCTCCGCCGAGCATATTGGACAGTCTCGCAATGGATTCGCCGTATCCGTTGCTGTCCTTGAACGGCACTGAGAAATGCTTGGCAACCAGCAATGCGAAATTAGTGTTCTCTGACTGCAGTTCCGGCGAATCAAAACTGTGTCCGTTAACTGTCACGATCCCGTTAGTATTCTCATTTACCACATATCCGTTCGGATTCATGCAGAATGTCCTTACACGGTCCTCGAACTTCTCTGTTCTGTATACGATCTTCGACTCGTACAATTCTGATGTAAGATGCGAGAAAACCACAGCCGGAAGCTCCACCCTGACACCGATGTCCACACGGTTGGAAAAGGTCTCGATATCAAGTTCCCTGCACACTCTCTCGATCCACTTGCTGCCTGATCTGCCCACCGAAATGATGCAGTATCTGCACGTAAGCGCCTTATCACCTGCAGTGACTTTATAACCTCCGTCCGTCACTTCCACGCCGTCAACACTAGTGTTGAAAAAGAAATCAACTTTATCCTTCAGAAGATCAAAAATATTGCCAAGGACTTCATAATTCTTATCAGTACCCAGATGCCTTACTGACGCATCAAGGAGATGAAGCTTGTTCTCAAGACATATCTTCTTGAACCTTGTCCCGGCCGTAGTGTATAACTTAGTTCCCTCACCGCCGTTGGCCATGTTGATCCCGTCAACATAGTTCATCAGTTCAAGTGCACACTCCTTGCCGATATGCTCATACAATGTACCGCCGAAATCATTAGTAATGTTGTATTTGCCGTCTGAGAAGGCACCGGCACCGCCAAACCCGCGCATTACGGCACAGGATTTGCAGTTGATGCATGACTTGACCTTGACTCCGTCGATAGGACATTTGCGCTCTTCAAGAGACTTTCCGGCCTCAAAGACTGCGACTCTGGTGCCGGGAGCCTTATTAACTAACTCATACGCCGAGAAAATACCTCCGGGCCCGGCGCCGATTATTATCACATCATAATCCAGCATAACAATTACCTCGTATATACGCTTATATACGTTAATGATAACACTAAACAGACCGGGTGATCGTTAAGATGTTGTAAAACTCAACGTCAAAACTCAACGTCCCCGTGAAAGCGAATGACTTTTTTCTGAAACCTTACCGCAGGTGTGCACAACGGCACTTGCGGTTTACAGGCATCACCGGTGCACATCGAGGACCGGTTTCAGAAAAAAGTCATGAGCGTACCTTATGCCGTCACTATCTTGCTCGCATCGCCAAGATTATGTCTCTCCGTAGCCTCCTGACGCATCTTGTACTTCAGGATCTTACCTGCGGCATTCATCGGGAATCCGTCAACAAAGTCGACATATCTCGGGATCTTATGCTTAGCCATATGAGTTCTGACGTATTCCTTGATCTCTTCTTCAGATGATTCCTCACCGGGCTTGAGGACAACGGCAGCAAGTATCTCTTCACCGTAGTCAGCATCGGGAACTCCGATTACCTGAACATCCTGGATCTTGGGATGTGTATAGAGGAAATCCTCTATCTCCTTCGGATAGATATTCTCGCCGCCTCTGATGATCATGTCCTTGATACGGCCCGTGATCTTATAATAACCGTCTTCGGGGCGTCTCATGGCAAGGTCTCCGGAATGCAGCCATCCTTCTTCGTCGATCGCTGCAGCTGTCGCCTCGGGCATCTTGTAGTAGCCCTTCATGATATTGTATCCGCGTGCACAAAACTCGCCGGGAACACCGTCGGGGCACTCCTCACCTGTCTCAGGATCAACGATCTTGGTCTCAACGCCGAAGAT
>DFIB01000191.1:0-153 GCA_002371375.1 Mageeibacillus sp. UBA3708
CGGTCTTCGGCGTGATCCTGATCGTGATGGCGCTGTCAGTTGCCGGCGGTATCATATTCATTCCCGGCTATCACATACCTGAGATCACGTTCACAAACATGAACCCCGAGGGACTTCCGGTCTGGCCGTTCATGTTCATCACCGTGGCTTGCG
>DFIB01000191.1:221-5943 GCA_002371375.1 Mageeibacillus sp. UBA3708
CCGGCTTCCACGCCACCCAGTCGCCCATGATGGCCCGCTGCATGACCAGCGAAGGCCAGGGCCGCAAGGTCTTCTACGGCGCCATGATAACCGAATCAGTCATAGCACTGATCTGGGCGGCTGCGGGCATTGCTTTCTACGGAACATGCCAAATGCTACATTCAGCACTTACGAATCTGGGGCAGAGCGGCGTCGTCTATAACATCAGCACGGAAATGCTCGGTCGCATCGGCGGCGTGCTTGCAGTCGTGGGAGTAGTCATCTGTCCCATAACTTCCGGTGATACGGCTTTCAGGAGCGCAAGGCTTATCCTCGCCGAATGGACCGGATCTGATCAGAAGAAGATCAGCAGGAGACTTATGATCACCATACCGCTCCTTGCATTCAGCGCCGTGATGACGCAGCTTGATTTCGACGTATTGTGGAGATATTTCTCGTGGAGCAACCAATCACTCGCCATGATCTCGCTGTGGGTAGCAACGGCATATCTGATCCGCCGTAAGGACCGCTGGTATCCGTCACTCCTTACTGCAATTCCGGCCATCTTTATGACAGCCGTGTCCATGACTTATATCCTCGTTGCATCCGAGGGATTTCAGTTACCGTACCTCATCGGCTATACGATCGGGGGCGGAGTGGCAATGCTGATGGGCGTGCTTTATATAATCACGATAAGGATCAGCGTGATGAGGAAGATGTGAGGCTGCTTTCAGTAAATGCTTCTGTATCAGGTAATGATGAACAAATGAACTCCAAATGATCATTTCATAAATAACCCCCTATGTTTGTTCAACATTTGTGGTTCACTTCACAAGCAGGGGCAAATAAAAAGAAAGGCAACCGCCCATTAATGCTACATAATGGCACATTCTACTCCTCCACCTGAAAACAATCATACAATAATGTGCTATACTACTGACTAAGGGAGGAATAATAATGGCAATTAAGAATAGAATTATCTCTGCAATATTAATATCTGTTATGTCTATATTTTCAGGTTGCTCTTTATTCGGCGGATCAAATAACGACCGCCCGTACGACTCCAATTTTGCTACGGCTAAGGAATTTGCTCAATACTGGTGCGGCTCTTGCGAAGAGGTTGATTCTTATACAGTTACCGCAGGAGATGAAGAAATTCTCATACACAAATTCACTGATTCTGAATTCGGATTTACATATACAGTTGAAGAGACATCTGAACAGTATGCTAACAAGAGCAAGCCAACCGTGTCTTATTATTGCAGAGATTTTGATTATTACTATCTCAAAGAATTCCTCGCCAGAACAGATCTGTCATCGATTACAGACCAATATGATATAACGATTGAACAGGATGAGTTAATAGAATCCAAAAATAAAGACATCTACAATATTTATATAGCCAGATTTGCAATGTGGACTGACAGAGATCTGACAGATGCTGAAGGGAGTGAGATCATGCAGTTTGTCTATAATGCTCTTGACAGTTTTGATTCGCGTGATCACTTTACAAAGGATCCAAACTGCACCGTGGTATTCTTCGATCTGTATTGTGCCCCAAGAGAGGAAGAAGCAGCAGTCGGAACTCCGCATCACCTGTTTGCAGGACGATACGGATATACAAAATAAGGAGACTATTTCTCCTTATTCTTAATCTTTGAAGCAATAATCCTGAATACCGGAAACAGTAGTGTTTACGGGCATTTAGAGCCAAAACAGCCTTTTTGTACTCTTAGTATGTGCTATTTGCTCAAATAATCTTTCGGATGATTATCTGTACCTGAACGCATACATAGAATACTTCTGTCAATAAATATACCATTAAAAAGATCCGGGCCCCCGCTAAATCCAGCAGCGACTCGGATCTGATTAGATGATAGCTGGTTTATTCTCATAGTCAAGAGATTTCAATTAGCGTTGAATATATGTGCTTCAAATGATACAATGAGCGTAAGAAAGCGCAGACCGCAAGGACGGTTGCCTTTCAGGTAAGTAGAATTAACTCACCCAAAAGGAGCTCCAGTCCAAATGGGTGAGTTTTTTATTTGCGCCTGTACCGGGCGTCAAAGAGCCCGATCAAGAACGCCAATAGCTTCAACAACAGTGTCATTGAAGCTATAACAAGGGTAATAATGCCTATTACGATCGAAATAATCTCAATGTCTGTCATCTCCGCAGCCCTCCTTTCTGTTACGCCCTGCAAGCAGGGGCAAATAAAAAGAAAGGCAACCGCCCATTAGCAGCCTGCGCCAATTAAATTATAGCATATCAGAACTTTTGTTTGTAGATGGTTTTAGAGTTTATTTATCGGGCACTTGTGATAAGTTTACCCCCATTAATTGTAACATCACTGTCCAACTTATGGGGGTAACTTTGTGAACCTTTGATCTTCGCGGTCATTACGACTTTTAAGAAGCACCGCAAGTGATTCCCTCAGTAAAAATCCCTCAGCGAATCTGCATTTAAGACTTTCTCGCCTAAGTGATTTGCCCACCGCTCGGTATAGAGCCAGTGGTATTTGATGTTCTTTTTGCGCCTCATCTTTTCAAAAAGCGGCAGGCCCGCCCAGATCATCGACGGAAAGGCCATGGCAAACATGTACATGGGACCCAGGATCAGCGACTGGACAGAGTGACCGTATTCATGGACCATGAGTCTTTGGGCGACTTCTTCTTTGGAATATTGCCCGCAGGCACCGGTTCCTGAAGCCACGAACAGGAAAAGTCCCATCGACAGGCTCGACCTGAGCTTCCATTCGGTGACGATCGCACCGTGATATAGATAGTGCTTTCTGCGGACGTTGATCATAAAGATGACGAAGCCAACAAGCGTTTGAAGGATCCCCCAGGTGCACTGTGTCAGAATGAATAAAAATGTTCTCATCACTTTACCTCTTCCTGGATGTTTACTATCCTCACATATCTGTCCAATGCATAATCGCCGTCATGTGCTTCCCCGGGGAAGTAGGAACTCATATCGGAAGGACCGGTTACCCTAACAAGTCCGCAGCGCACGAAGATATCCGTGAGTTCTTTGCGCTCAGAGGACGGGCATATCAGACCCGCTGTCTGAAGGTGGTTTCTGTCTTCGTAAAGGACCTTGGAAATGTTCTCCCTGGGTAGGGGCTTTACCAGGACATTGCACATCATCGGAGACAGCTCGAGCCTGCTGTCGCTCTTGATGATGAGGCTCATGCCTTTCCCGCGGATAACGTCGTCAGACACCTCCTTATCGCCCAGATAGCTCTTAAGACGCCCCGTGTAAGCCACAAGGGTATCTCTTGCCCTGATGCCGACATCCTGCGGGGAATTAGCTTCCACGGCCTTCTTCAGGTACGGCATAAACCGCCCGGCAAATGACCTTACCTTATCCATGCCATCCGTGTCGACATATATGACCTGACAGCTGCTGCACAGGAGCTGCTTCGTTGTGGCGATGTGCTCTGCAAGGCCCTCCAGCTGCATGTCTGCCGACTCAACGTTGTCAATGTCAGATATATAGCAGAAACCGAGCTTCTGGCCCCATTCGATGAGCTTTACTCCCGGCGGCGCAAGTCCTCTTACAGCCCCGATGGCCATATCTGACCCCCAGATGCTGATCGCGTTGCAAAGCCCGGCCATCTGGCGCATTCCCTGAATATCCGTCGATGGGGTGTCGAAAACATATATGTAGTCCTTCAGCAAAGGCTGGTATTCGATAAACTGCATTATCAGTTTGACCGACAGGCCGTTGTCTGCCGAAGGGAGCTTGATAATGTTTATGTTGCCCGCCAGAAGCCCTTCCGCGAGCGAATATGCAGGCAGGAAATCCATGTTCCCGGCGGCGATGTGGAAGATGACACCGAGCGGGACTTTCTTTACCCTGATCCTGGAAAAGCCATCCAGCCTGTCAGTTACATACTCTTCCGCATTACCAAGCTCGGTCCTGACCTTCATCCGGAGATGCTCTTTGGACAGGAGCGTCTCCGCCTGTTTCTTGTAGGTTGCGACGGTATCCGCGGGGAAAGACGTAAGGAGCTGGTCGAACCTGCCTGCGAGAGTATCAACGCGGAGCTTGTCGACCGCGTCGATTATTATCTCCGGCGACAGGGGTTCCCTCTGAAGTATTCCGGGGATCCTTTCCTTAAGCTCGTCCAGGAGGCGGTTCTGCTCTATGCTCTCATATATCTTTCCGTCAAAGAGGATCATACTTTCACCCCCTCAAGGATGTCTGCCGCACCGGCAGCGCAGGTCTTGATATCTTCCGGAGCCACACGTCCGATGATCTCCAGATAAGGTGATCTGACACCGCAGGGGCACTCTGAACCGTCGTGAAGGACACCAAGATCATCGGTCATGACAGAGAGGATCGGCGTTGATCCCGTCAGGGGCGAAATGAGGTTTACGAGGCCTGTAACACCGTTCGGAACGGGCTCCAAAGTGTCGGGATCCCTTATGATGACGTTGCTGTATACGGGTACATGAAAGTGGTGCGCACTGCAGTCGCAGTAAAGGATCGGATGTTCGACCGCGCCGAAGAATTCGCAGATGTTCTCTTCACTGATGCCGAGAGTCTTTTCCGCAAGCCTGTAGAAAGTCTCTTTGTCGGCGGCTTCCTGATAGAACTGTTTCCATCCGCCGCCAAGCATTATCTTCGATCCTTTGGGGAGCTTGAACATGATGTTCCTTTCTTCGAGCACGCGGAACAGAAAGAAAGTATATGAGGGGAAGCCCATGAACCTCACGGGAGCCTTGCCCTTCTCGTATTTGCGCAGAGCCTCGACTATGCTGTCGAAGTCAGGCTTAAGGCCGCCATCTTGTGCAGGTTTCAGGATGAACTTCCTGCTCAGCGCAGGTGCCAGAAAAGTAGTGAGATAGGCAGTCCTTGCTGCAGCTACCTTGTTGGTCCTGGTTGGCTTAAAACCCATGATGATGTATCTGCACGGTCTAAGTGAGATCACCCCGTGGTATTTCGTGACCTTGAGAGACATGCGCAGAGCCTCCATGAGGGATGAGAACTCAAACCCTATCACGCTCTTGTGACCGCCTGAGGTTCCTGAGGACGTTGCCGTAACGAAATGAGGTCCTGACTTGAAGTCATGCTGCTTGAAGAGCATCGTGGGCAGGACCGGGAGATCAGCCGGACTTTTTATGTCATCTGACGATCCGATCTTAAGACCGGTGCAGATCTTCTTATAGTCGTCGCAATGGGTAATGAGGTGGTCAAAGTTCTCTTTGCATGCATCGAGGAACAGCCCTTCTTTTCCGCTGTCATATGGATCTTTTGATGCAAAGAGCCTGTGACGTAACTTCATTTCCCGTTCCTTATCAATTAAACAGATTCTGATAGAAACATGCCTCGCACCAGTACTTGGAGTGCGGTGCTTTTTGTATAGTAGTTTTTCCATTCATCTGCATCTGTTAACATAATATTTCTTATTGTTTAGGCTACATGCTTCAGTCTGTATTCCACAGGGCTCATATAAACCAGGTAGGAATGCATACGCTTTCTGTTATAGAACAGCTCAATATACTCAAACATATCTCGCCATACCTCTTCCATTGTATCGTATTTTCTCTTGTAAATCTGTTCCTTTTTCAGAGTTGCAAAGAAACTCTCGACACAGGAGTTGTCGTACGGACATGCCGGTCTGCTCAGCTAATAGCCTAATACATCCATGAACTTCTGCAAGCAAATAAGTACTTCTCGGAAACCTTACCGCAGACCGCGTGCGTCAACTCCCCGTAAGTGAACAGAACCTCTC
>DFIB01000112.1 GCA_002371375.1 Mageeibacillus sp. UBA3708
TTCTCGGGCAGCGGCTCTTTGGATCCTAACGCTGTCCTTTCCGACAATACTTTTATGATTGTGTCGCTTTATTTACTGTGTCTTACCACGGTAGTCGTATGCCTGTATGTAAAGCTCTTGGAGAAGCGCAAGGTGAGGACTCTCGGTTTTGTGAAGAAGAGGGCGGTCACCCATTACCTGCTTGGTCTCCTAACAGGATTTGCAATGTTCTCGGGAGCTGTTCTGATCTGCCGGCTTACCGGTGCGATAACACTCCATTCCAATTCGAACATCGATTATCTCATGATAGCGGTATATTTCGGAGGATGGATAATCCAGGGCATGGAGGAAGAGGTTGTATGCAGAGGTTTTCTTCTCACATCTTTATCGAGAAGATATTCTGTTGTTGTCGGCGTGATCGTGAATTCTGTTGTTTTCGCTGCGATGCACCTGCTTAATCCCGGCATAGGCGTGCTTCCCTTTATCAACCTTGTGCTGTTTGGAGTGTTTGCATCTCTCCTGTTCGTCAAGACGGGCAATATCTGGTTCTGTTCCGCAGTTCACACTATCTGGAATTGTGTTCAGGGTAATTTCTACGGAATATCCGTCAGCGGCAATTTGCCGATGCCGAGCTTTTTCACATCGAAATTCACGTCAGGACAGGAATTGTTCAACGGCGGTGCATTCGGACTTGAAGGAGGGCTCGGAGTTACTGCGGTTCTGGCGCTGGGATGCGTCATATTGTTCTTTGTTCACGGGCAATCCGATCACCAATGAGATCAAGCTGAACGGTCCGGTGCATATCTTTGCATCGCACAAATGGAGACATGAGGGCAATATGGGAACGCATTATCCTTCTGCCGGCCGGTACTCTGTTCATGATTCGATATTTGACCCGCAATAACCTGGAGTTGTTGGGGAATACCAGAGAGGAGATATGACTTATGGAAGAAGTAGTAGAGAGATTTCTGAGATATGCGGCGATAGATACGTCGTCTTCTGAGCTGACCGGTAATCATCCGAGTACGGACTGGCAGAGAGATCTGGCAGAAGTTCTGGTCGATGAACTCAGGGCGGCCGGGATACCAGATGAAGACATATTCTACGATGTGGAACATTGTTACATTTACAGCAAAATAAGGGGCCGCGGGGATCTTCCGGCAATCGGATTCATATCGCATATGGATACATCTCCCGAGACATCAGGCACCTGTGTCAAGCCTCAGATCTTCGAGAATTATGACGGAAAAGACATTGTCCTTGGTCAAGGTAAGGTGCTGTCACCCTCGGACTTCCCGGAACTGCTTCAGTATGCTGGTCAGACTGTGATCACCGCATCAGGCGACACACTTCTGGGTTCAGATGACAAGGCCGGCATAGCGGAGATAATGACGATGGCTTCATACGTCGTAAGCCATCCTGAACTGGAACATGGCGATATTTGTATTGCATTTACGCCTGACGAAGAGATCGGCGAGGGAACTATGTACTTTGATATCGAACGGTTCGGAGCCGATTTTGCATATACGGTGGATGGCGGAGTGATAGGGGAGCTCTCTTATGAGAACTTCAATGCCGCATCAGCCACGATTACCGTTGAAGGCCGCAATGTGCATCCCGGAGAAGCTTATGGCAAGATGATCAATTCACAGCGCCTTGCCATGGAGATAGACGGATCGCTGCCTTCTGATGCAAGACCTGAGGTTACGTGCGATTATGAAGGTTTTTTCCATTTGACCGATATGAGAGGCAGCTGCGACAGTACTGTGATGAAATATCTGATAAGGGATCATTCGCGCGAGTTATTTGAAGACAAGAAGAAGCTCCTGAGAGATGTCTGCGCTCGCGTGGAAGGTACCCATCCCGGTTCGCATGTCAGCATCGATATTACTGATTCATACTACAACATGCGCGAGGTGATCGTCCCGGATAATATGTATATAGTCAACAGATGCGTTGCCGCGATGGAGAGGGCCATGATAAACCCTCTGATCCGTCCCATCCGCGGCGGCACAGACGGCGCGATGCTGTCATTCAAGGGATTGCCCTGCCCGAACATCTGTGCCGGCGGCCATAATTTCCACGGCATCTACGAATTCGTTACTGCCGAGAGCATGATAAAGATCGCAAATCTTCTCATTGAACTGGTTAAACCGTAATACCGCTCCTCTTATGTGTTAAAATAATCTTAAGCCTACCGGAGGTATCCTATGAACAAGAGAATAATTGCACTGGTATTATTATCTTCATTCCTGCTGTCCGCATGCGCCAACGGCGGTGAGCAGACGACAGTTGGTACAGCCCCGTCATCGACAGAGACTGTGCCTACAGAGACAACTGAGACATCAGATACTTCGGAGATGCCGGAGACGACTGAAGAAGCGACAACGGCAACAACTACGGAGATGCCGACTGTGCCTTTCGAGTCAGTTGAACAGCCCAAAGATGCAGTACCGCCGGAAGGATATCATTTCGTATGGGGTGATGAGTTCGACGGCAAGGAGCTGAATACGGAGATATGGAACCGTGAGCGTCATGAAAAGGGCTGGGTCAATCATGAGCTTCAGGAATATAAGCTCGACGAGGAGTATGCTTACGTCAAGGACGGTAATCTTATCATCCAGCCGACCAAGGTCGTTGATGATAACGGTGAGGTCAAGTATTATTCCGGAAGAGTCAATACATGCGATAAATTTACGGTCAAATACGGAAGGATCGAAGCCAGAATCAAGACCCCGGAGGGAGTCGGATTCCTGCCTGCATTCTGGATGCTCCCGAACAGGGGAAGATGGCCGATCGGCGGCGAGATCGATATCATGGAAATCGTCGGCGGACAGGAGGATACGGTCCACAGCACACTTCATTACGGCAATCCCCACGCAATGGGGCAGGGCTCACAGAAGATGGATGTACAGCTGTCCAAGGATTATCACATCTATGCATGTGAATGGGATCCGGAAGAGATCAGATTCTACATTGACGGCGTACTGTATCACACCGAGACAGAATGGTATTCAGCTGCGGCAGAGACATTGAAGTACGATTATCCGGCACCTTTCAACAAGCCGTTCTATATCATATTCAACGTAGCAGTAGGCGGTGACTGGCCGGGCGACCCTGACGAGAACACCAAGTTCGACAAGAAGGCCCAGATGAGAGTCGACTGGGTGAGAGTGTACCAGAAGGATCAGTAAGGGAAGCTCAAAGCCGCTTTCCCGGAACTCAGTCGCACTTCGCGGGGATAAGTGAGTGCAATACTCTTTGCGTGCATGCCCGCTCGTGCTCAAAGAAGTTCCGGGGCAGGTCTTTGAGCTGTCACGGAATGATTCTGTGAATAATGTAATCTGCTGGCTTGATGATCGGTGGCTAGAACGACAGATGACAGCAGGGTTGAGGATAATGTTTCCGCAAGAATTTAAGATTTTTCCGCAGAAATTGCGGAAAGATTCCTGATTTTTGCGGAATCCGCAGAAATTGATCTCTTCTTCCGCAGTTTATGCGGAAGGATTGCCGTTTTTCTGCGGAAACGCTGATCTCGCCGTTGCGGTCAGACTGATGTGTCTTCGGTCAGTATCGGTTACCTATGGCTAATATAAATCCTGTTTTTACCCTGCCGGCGTGGTTCCGGAAACTTCCCCATTCTGCTTAACAAAAGTGTTTGTTTTTATAGAAAATAGGGAAAAATCTTAAAATCTTACGGAAACAGGGCATTGAGCTTATTTTGTATGGATATCCTCGAACCTCAGCTTCATTGCTTCGTTATGGTCGATCGCCCACTGGACAGCCCACTCTGACTCGAACAGAACGACGGGTTCGTCGTCGCGGTCCAGAACAAGGCACGATGTGGATGTCAGAGTCATCTTGTGAGGGTCGAATTCGGCTCCCTCCGCATCACTCTTGACCCAGCGGGCAAGGCGGTAGTTGAGAGGGGTTCTTAGGATATCAACGCCGTATTCACCTTTGAGACGGTATTCGAGAACGTCGAACTGGAGCACTCCGACGACGCCCATGATGTATGTCTCGGTACCGATGTCGGGCTGCTTATAGAGCTGGACGGCACCTTCCTGGGAGAGCTGTTCGATTCCCTTGAGGAACTGCTTGCGCTTCATTGAATCCTTGGGTGCAACTCTGGCAAAATTCTCAGGCGGGAATACCGGGATCGGATCGAATTCGAATTTCCTGTTTGATGAGATCAACGTATCTCCGATCCTGAAGTGACCGGGGTCAAATATACCGATTATATCTCCGGCGTAAGCGTCTTCTACGATGTTGCGGTCCTGTGCCATGAACTGCTGTGGCTGGGCAAGTGTTATCTTCTTGCCAATCCTCAGATGGTTAACTGTCATGTTCTTCTCGTACCTGCCTGAGCAGATGCGCAGGAATGCCATACGGTCGCGGTGGTTGGGATCCATGTTAGCCTGGATCTTGAAGACAAATCCGGAGAACATGTCATCCGTCGGCTCGACAAAACCGTCGCTTGTATGATACGGCTGAGGCATCGGACTCATATCAAGGAAGTGCTTGAGAAATGTCTCGACACCGAAGTTGGTGATCGCCGACCCGAAGAAAACGGGTGTAAGAAGACCTTTGTCAACCTTCTCCTTATCGAATTCGTCACCGGCCATATCAAGGAGCTCTATATCGTTCTGGAGAGTATCGTAATGGTCGGGGGATATCATTTCGGCAAGCTTGGGATCGTCAATGCCGGCGACCTGCTGCGTTACCATTGATGCGCCGTGGTCCTGGTTGGATTTGTCGAAAAAGAGTACCTTGCCGGTCTCTCTCTCATAAACACCCTCAAAATCGCCGTCCGTTCCGATCGGCCAGTTGATAGGGCACGACCTGATGCCGAGGACCTTCTCGAGCTCGTCGATGAGATCGAACGGATTCTTGGCAGCTCTGTCCATCTTATTGATGAATGTGAATATCGGTATTCCTCTCTTGCGGCACACAGCGAAAAGCTTGATCGTCTGCGCCTCGACACCTTTGGCTCCGTCGAGGAGCATCACCGCCGCATCGGCAGCGCAGAGTGTACGGTACGTGTCCTCGGAGAAGTCCTGGTGGCCGGGTGTGTCAAGGATGTTGATGCAGTAACCGTCGTAGTTGAACTGCATTACTGATGAAGTAACTGAGATACCACGCTTTTTCTCGATCTCCATCCAGTCGGAGGTGGCGTGGCGTGCTGCCTTACGCGCCTTGACGGAACCGGCCATATGAATTGCGCCTCCGTAGAGGAGCAGCTTCTCGGTCATTGTTGTCTTACCTGCGTCAGGGTGCGAGATTATCGCGAACGTTCTTCTTCTCTGTATCTCTTCGGTCGTTGTAAGTGCCATGTTGATTTCCTTGTTGAATGTATTATTATTGCAGTGGTACATTATATCATATATGACAAGATGAGGGAGATGTTTATGTCAATAAGGCGGGGGTGTGCTTCGGTACTTTGCTTTGTAATATTTGCAGTGGCCGTTACGGGCTGTTTTCTGACCGGGAAGAATCCGCTGTCGAGCGATAGCGTGTTTGAGAAGTGTGCCGAATACGACGCCGAAGAATATGAGTCGCTGGATGACATAAAAGCCGAACTCGAGAATGACAGGGCCCTGCTGGCCGGAATGTATATAAAGCTCGAGGGCGAGAATATCAAAAAAGGGCTTACCAACGATAAGATAGGTGATGTCCTCGCAGATGCGCAGGAGGAGATCCTGCAGCATATGTACTCCAAGATGATCACTCAGGCAACGATGCTGATCCAGGCCGAGACCGCGAAGGACGGCGGAGTGTGCAAGATGGTGGCGGTAGCGGCTGATTTTGAAGACGATCAGAATGCATCAAAGTACTATAAGGCGTTTATCAGATATCTCGGCGAGACATATGATGAGTCAAGCAAAGATAACGACGACGAATACAGCATTTATACCGTTAAGGAGTTCAAGGGACAGAGAGCGTTCAGCGAGCGCGTTTACATGAAGGCAAATCATGTGCTGATCGTCGCGGGATATGAGTACAAGAACAATTCAGTGACTGACAGGATGAAGTCTTTCTGCGGACTCGTCGGTGTCGAAGCTCCGGACATCAGCTCCTATGACTGCACGAGCAAGGAGAACATGGACCGAATCGGAGAGCTTGCCGCGTTCTACAATGCCGGAGAACTGAAGAAAAGAGACTTTGAGAATAAGTTGTCGCAGGACGGGGCGATGTGCGATTATGCCACCCTGCCCCACCCCGAAATGATAATTAGCCAGATGACAGGCTTCAACTTCGATGACAAGACTGTCACATCATGCAGATGCCTGATAAACCGGGAGGAAAAAGATGATGTAATGTGCGGCTTCGGTGTGTTCGAGATCCAGTCAGATTCAGTCCCGAACTCAGTCCTGCTCTATGATTCGTTCTGCGAATATGTCAAGACTTCCTTCCCCGACGCAGACAGGACTTCGGAAGATTCAAAGGACGGGATGAGATTCTTCTTCTCGGAGATAAGCACCCGGGACTCTGCTCAGGAATTTGCGGTATATTCCGATAACGACAAGGTCTACATCATCAGCATATTTGCAAAGGACAATCTCAGTGTCTCCGGATACCACTATGACGTTATCAATGCCATGGAGTTACCGATGTGAACGGCGCCCGCAGCAGACTTGCTCGCTACAGTCCTCGGTTTTGGCGCCCGCGTTTTGCTTTGTAAATCCTCTGGTGCACGTCCCGGCGTCAAAACCTGCGGAAGTCCGCTCGCAA
>DFIB01000086.1 GCA_002371375.1 Mageeibacillus sp. UBA3708
CTTGACAATATCACGCAGACGTGATATTGTCAAGCTATGCAAGTAGCAAACAGATGAATTGCAATGGAGGTGTTTATGTTCCACAAGATCAAGGAAGTGACAGCGTTGCCGGACTTTATTCTCTACGTGCAGTTTGCAGAGGGGGTTACGAAGACATATGATGTCAACAGCGCCGGAAGGAGGAATAGATCACTTAAGACTGTCAAGTCTTCGCCTGAACATTTCAAGCATGTTGTAATTGATATGGGGGGCAGTCAGGTGTCGTGGAACGACGGTCCGTCACTCTCGTGTGATGAGCTTTTCGACCGGGGGAAGAAGGTTGATACCCCTTTTGACGGATTGATGGCATTTACGGATGCAACTGAGCTTTGGGGGCTTAATGAGAGCACACTCCGGAAGGCGATCGAGTACGGTAAGCTCGTGCGTGGAGTCGATGCGTGCAAGTTCGGCAAGCAGTGGGTAATATCCGTCGAGGCGATGGAGAGAGAGTACGGTAAGCCGCTTGAGCGCTGATGTCACGCCTGATTTGCTGATCGTATCACTTTGTCTCCGCCAGGTCATTCCGTGCTCTGGCTAACGCAGATGTGCCTGCCGTCATTATCCTCGATGACAAACTGCCTGTTGAAGATGTCGTTGACTGATGACTCGGCAGAAGGGAGATCCTCTATGATCTTCACGCCGCCGCCCTTGACTTCGTTGTAGAACAGCAGTGGCTCAGATACGAACAGGTACATGTCATATTTGACACCGCACAGATTGCGCATTGGCCTGATGTCGCCTTGAACCAGGACAACACAGACGTTGTCGCGGCTGATCCTGATGTGGGGCATGGCTTCGTCATCCAGATGGGCAGCCTTGAAGCCAAGCTTGTTCTCGTAGAACAGAGCTGTTGCCAGTGGATCTCTGCATGCGAACACCGGTGCATTGAGGTTGAGCAGGTGAAGAGTGGAAGTACCGTTATAATCTGACTCCTCCGGAACCTGAGCAGGATCAGTGTCGCCTTCCTTGATCGTGAATCCGAGGAGGGGCTTGCAGAACGCCTTCTCGTGCCGTTCAAGCGATTCCATTATCTCTGAGCGCTTCATGATGTCTTCGTGTGTCATGTTCTCCGGAATGTCGCGGAGGAACTCGATCTTCTCGCAGTATTCGGCGAGACTCACGAATCTTACGTAGAGAGGCATGATCTCGTCACAGGATTTGGGCAGACCGGTCACGCCGTGCAGGAACTGCATGCCGTACTCGACGGCCTCGGGCGGGAGGGAAGCCATCAGGCGGTTCAGCAGATTCATCTCGTCAACTGCTCTCTCGTGGCAGTCGCCGACCTTCAGTACCTGCTCCATCATATCAAATACAACATTCATATCGTGCGGCGGGTATTGCTTGTTTAACATTGTTACATTCCTTTGCGTGTTGTGATTATGTGATTATTATAACATTTAGTAACTTCGGTTGAGGTTAAGTGAATCCAATTATACTAATTTGACTACCAATTGTACCAAATATGAATAATGCGATTGATTCCGGTATATCCTTGATGCGGAGGTGTAATATGATATTGTCAGTTGAACATGCAATGCTCAAAAGGAAGTATCTGGAGCAGGAGCTTGCCGGTCTTCCTCATGGCTCTGTGACTATAGTCAAGACACATGCCTACTCGTATGAAGCGGTTTGGCTCAGCGACCGGAGGCGATACTATGCCACGTCAAAGCCTGAGGGGCAGAGACTGCTTGGGCTGGTTAGACGAGCCGAGCAAATAGAGAGAGAACTTGTTGAGATAGATGAAGAACTCCAAAGAATAAGTGAGGCAGTCAGGTCTGATTCCAGAATTAAGCGGCGGAATGAACCCGTCATTATGAGACGTGAGTTTCTCGTCATGATAAAGCAGACCGAGGACAGTAACCCTTATCCGAAGCCGGAATCGGCAGTTGAGCACAATGGAATACTAATGAGATCAAAAGGAGAGAAGATCATTGCTGAGGTGCTGGATTCGCTGGGTTACGAGTATTCATACGAATCCAGGATTTGGATAGGCAGGTTTATTTATCCGGATTTTTCCATATATATTCCTGAGATCGATAAAGTCATATTCGTCGAATTCATGGGTGCCGTGGACAAACATGATTATTCTGCAGGTGCGCGGAGAAAGTTTGCGGATTTTACTTCTTACGGGTTTATTCCCGGGCGTGATGTTTTCTTCGTATGCGAGACTGAGGAAAGTGTGGCTGATACGGATCTGTTCAAACTGCAGCTGAATGCAGCTATTCTTGCAAACACCGAAGTGCTTTAGCACCCTCTTCCGCATCTACACTGAACAAAAACGGGTTTTACACTGAACGGATTTCAGTGCAAACAGCCAATTTGTTCGGTGTTGGCGGGCGGAGACCGTTTTTTCGTGTGCACAAAATAATAATAGTGGTAAAATGAGCAACATGGCCGGAATTAAGAAGACAAATGCAATGAGAATGCTCGATTCTGCGGGCATTGATTATGAGGTCCAGGAGTACGAGTTCGATGAGAACGACCTGGACGGTCATCATGTTGCCGATTATCTTCATATTCCGTACGAAGAGGTCTTCAAGACCATTGTGGCTAAGGCGGACAGCGGTTATGTTGTTTTCTGTCTGTCGGTTGATGACGAACTCGATCTGAAGAAGGCGGCGAGGCTTGCCGGGGTCAAGAGGGTGGAGCTGATCCATGTGAAGGAGCTGCTTCCGCTCACCGGATACATAAGAGGCGGCTGCTCGCCGATCGGTATGAAGAAGAGATTTCCCACCTATATTGACGAGATGATCCTTCTTGTGGACAGGGTGTGCGTTAGCGCAGGACAGCGTGGGCTGCAGCTGAGGCTTGCTCCTGAAGACCTGATTAACTACACTGAAGCAATTACGGGAGACATTACTGTTTGATATGGAGAAGTACGAAGTTTTTAAATCACTGGCTTTAATAATAATCGCTGCCAAAGTCTTTGGCCTTTGTGCGCGTAAGCTCAAGGCGCCTCAGGTTGCCGGCGAGATCGTGGCAGGTATCCTTGTGGGTCCGAGCCTTTTGGGCTGGGTTCAGTACTCTGATTTCCTGGGACAGATGGCTGAGATCGGCGTCATCATCCTGATGTTCACGGCCGGGCTTGAGACGCGTATATCTGAGCTGCGCAAGACGGGGTTCAAGGCATTGCTTATTGCGTGTGCAGGTGTCTTCATTCCGCTTGTTGCAGGCACCCTGCTATACTTCGGCTTCTATGGAATGGCTCCATGGGGAAGCGAGGAATTCTACAAAGCTGTCTTCATCGGACTGATTCTGACGGCTACTTCCGTCGGTATCACGGTTGAGGCTCTCAAGGAACTTGGCAAGTTGTCTGATACTGTCGGAACGACGATAATGAGTGCGGCGATAATTGATGACGTTATAGGCATCGTGGTTCTTACCATCGTCATCGGATTCAGGGATCCGACTCAGGATGTCGGTCACACTTTGCTGATGACGGGGCTGTTCTTCGTATTCTCGATAGTTCTCGGGTACGGAATCTATAAGCTGTTTAAGATTTACGATAGAAAACACAGACACACAAGGAGAATTCCTATCATCGGACTCGCGCTTTGTTTCGCGATGTCATATGTGGCGGAGAAGTTTTTTGGAGTTGCTGATATTACCGGCGCTTATATCGCAGGAGTTATCCTCAGTTCTCTCAAGGATTCCGAGTACATATCACGCAAGATGGATATCAGTTCATATATGATCTTCGGCCCGGTGTTCTTTGCGAGTATCGGTATCCAGAATGATCTGTCGCAGTTCAATACGGCGATACTGCTGTTCTCCGTTGCTTTCGTGCTGGTGGGCATGGGAGCCAAGGTGGTCGGCTGCGGCGCGATGGCGAGGCTTACGGGCTTCAAGGGCAGGGATGCTCTGAAGATCGGCTGCGGCATGATGACGAGGGGAGAGGTTGCACTTATCGTTGCGCAGCGGGGATTTACACTCGGCGTGCTGGACAGCGCCTATTCAACGTCAGTCATACTTCTTATAATAGTCAGTTCGATAGTTACTCCTATATTGCTGAAGGTGCTTTATAATCCTAAGAAGACAGAAGTAGTAAGTGCTTAGCACAATATTATGTTATACTTATTTCTGATTTCTTTTGGGGTTAGCCGCAGATGCGAACTGTGTCTGCATAGCGAAATAATAACTGACCTTATGACAGGTCACAGTAACAGAGGTCAAAAATGTCAGAACTCGATTTAAAGAACTTTACCTTATCAGATCTTAACAAAGGAAGCGGGATCTACTTTATCGGAATAGGCGGAATATCTATGTACGGACTTGCGCAGCTTGCACAAGGCTACGGATTCCGCGTCGGAGGATCGGATAATCATCCTTCCGAGAGAACGGCAAAACTGGCTGATACAGGGATCAGGATCTATAACGATCAGACATCGGAGAATATAGACGATTTCAAGCCGGATTATGCGGTGAAGACTGCGGCGATCCTGCCGGGCAACGCCGAGGTCGCCAGGTGTCTCGAGAAGGGAATACCCGTGATTGACAGATCCGAATTCCTCGGCGCGATCACGAGAAGCCATAAGTCGGTCATCAATATCTCGGGAACACACGGTAAGACGACAACGACTTCCATGACTGCGCTGATGCTCATCGAAGCAGGATGCGCGCCTACGGTCCACATCGGTGCGGAGCTGTCTTTCTTTGATAACAATACGGTAAAGCTGGGAGAAGGGCATAAGCTCCTGGTCTCCGAGGCGTGCGAGTTCAAGAGGTCGTTCCTTGAGTTCTCCTCGACCACGGCAGCCATCACGAATATAGACCACGATCACGTGGACTGCTATCCCACGCTTGAAGATGTCATCGATGTTTTTGCAGACTTTACCGATAAGGTCGATGATGACGGGTACATAGTCGTAACAGGTTCCGACAGGAACGTATCAAAGGCTCTCGATAAGGCCCGTGCAAGGCGTGAGGCGCAGGGCATTGCAATGCCTTCCGTCGTAACGTGTTCATCAGACGGAACGCCTGCCGATTTCCAGGCGCTGAACATAGAATTCGTTGAGGGCCTGCCCAATTTTGACATTGAATACAATGGCGAGTTCCTCGGCAGGGCACATCTGCTCGTACCGGGCAGACATAATATCGATAATGCACTCATCGCCTCGGCATGTGCTTATCTTAACGGAGCGGATGCCTATTCGATAATCAAGGCGCTTAACGAGTTCGACGGAGCCGACGGCAGGTACACTGTCAAAGGCAAGTATAAGGGGTGCGATGTCGTTGTCGATTATGCACATCATCCGACGGCTGCCAGAGCCACGATCGAAGCTGCATCCAATATGCCGCACAATGATATCCTCGTGGTATTCCAGCCGCTTACCTTCAACAGGACAAAACTGCTTTTTGAGGATTATGTTACATCGCTTCTTCCTTGCCGCAAGATACTCTTCGGAGAGATCTTCTCAGACAGGGAATCAGACAACCTCGGCATCTCCAGCAAGGACATTGCAGACGAGATCAACAGGCGCGGCGGAGACGCGGAATTCTTTGCCGATAAGATGGATATAATCCCGAGGATAGACGAACTCATCAAGCCCGGAGATATCATTTTGATACTCGGACCTGAGGATATCAGGGAGCTTGGAGACATTCTCTGTTCCGAGGAGTAAGCTTCATGAAGTCAGCGGGCGGAGTCAGGAACAGTTCACCGAGGAGCAGGTTCAAGAAGCTTCCGGCGGCTGCTTATATCTGGGGGCTCGTGTCAGCGGTGTGTATTATCACGCTCTTTGTGCTCGGCATGGTCGCCTCGTCGCCGATGCCTGCCGATTCGCCTTTGCTCCTCATATACACGAGAACCGCAGATAAGGTTTATGTTATGAAGCCACAACTGGCCAACAGTCTTGGTGCAGCAGGTTTTGACTATAGATTCATAACTTCTGATGATAATATAATTCCTGCTGATATCAGCGGCAGAGATGTTGTTGTCATGGGGGTGGGGGAGAACTCTTTCGCGCTGATGCGTGATATCAATGAGGATGAACTCAAGACTGCGAACGCAGGAAGGAACAATATCCTCGGTTATATTCTTGTGGATCCTTCATATCCCGGCAATCTGTCTATGGAGTCATACGACCTTTATAACCCGAAGTGTGAGGTTGCTGTATTCGGATTCGGCAAAAGTGCAGCTGACACTAAGAGTATGGGCGATGCCAGAAGGCTCTTTGAACGTATGAGCGGAGTTGATACTGTATATGGACCTTATGCCGTAAGAGGTGCCCTCTTCGGAAGCCGTATCTATTCATCGGCCGACCAGAGAAGATATTTGTCTCTCTATGGCAAGACCGGTTATTCTGTCCTTATCAATTCGCCCGTGTTCCAGAGTGAGCTTGCAGGCTACCTCGGAAGTACATACGGCGAAGGTGTTAGCACAGGCAAGATAAATACATGGTTTGTTCTGGCAGCGGCTGCTGCCCTGTTCGGTGCGAGCGCGCTTCTGATGTTCCTGTTCTTTGTCCCGGTTATGGAGCGGAAAAGTATAAGCGTTGACAAGGTGGGCGATGACGGAATGGCGGCGATTGTCAATATGGGGCTGGCAATTTGGTTTGCTGTGCTCATTGTTGCAGGATATATTATTCCCTTTACGCGTGATTACGTGAAGTATGTTATCTTCTTGGCACCTCTCGCTATGACAGCCGTGATGGTGCTGATGAGGCTGGGATTCATTCTGTCAAATAAGATCGTCTATAAGCCGGGGTCCAAAGGCGCCTTGAGGACATTCGTATCGTCGGTGTTGCTGACCGGTTATTTTGTATCGCTCTGGATTCTTGTAAGGCGCGGAAGTCTCAGCTTCAGCAAGAGATCCCTTGTCATTGCCATAGGGTCGTTCATCGTGGACTTTCTCTGTGTTACGGCGCTCGGCTTCATCGACAAGAAGAGCCGTGCAGGAGGCGAGAACGGCTGCTCATATTTTGCAAACATTTTCTATGTGATCGAACTTCTCATCCCTGCGGGAACCGCACTGGTCATCTCGTTCATGGGGATGGGTGATATCTACAAAGTAATCCGCGGAGTATCGCTCGTCTTATTCCCGTATATCTTCTCGCTTCCTGTCAAGAGGATGTCAGATCACGTGGAATTCGCGGGCCTTGTTCATGCGGCAGTTTTTGGGGTGCTGATGCTATGATGAATTACCGTGTTATTGACAAGTCGCAATATTACCGCAAAGGTGTTTACCGCCACTTTACGGAGGACTGCAAGTGCTCCGTATCGATGACGGCCAGGATCGATGTAACAGAGCTTGCCGCAAGCTCAGCCCGCCGCGGCTCGAAATTCTATATTGATTTCCTCTATATCCTCTGCAAAGTGCTGAACTCCCGTGATGACTACAAGATGAACTATCTGTGGCAGACGGACGAGCTCGTCTGTTACGATACCATCAACCCGATCCAATATGTCTTTCACGAGGATACTGAGACATGCTCACCCGTGTATACCTCGTATTATGAAGACTACGACAAGTTCTATAAAGAGGCTGTGAATGATCTGGAGAAGGCAAAGAAAACACATGAGTATGGTCTGAGCGCATCGGATCATCCGAACTGGTTTGACGCATCTTATATCTCATGGATGTCCTACGATTCGCTGAATATAGAGCTGCCTGACGGCTATCTGTATTTCCTGCCGATCGTCAACTGGGGCAGATACAGGGAAGAGGGAGGAAGGCTCATGATGCCGGTGACGGTGAGGATGAACCATGCGATTGCCGACGGATATCTTGTTGCCAAAGTCTTCAAGCTCCTTCAGGATAATATGGGAACGATACAATAAGGATACATTTTCCTGATATAATACGATTTTAATCCTATTATAGCGTGATCATGGGGGAGTGTATGAAATGCCGTTTGCTTATTGTTGAGGATTCTTCGCAGATACGTGAGGCGGTGTATGATTACTTTGTTTCCGAGAGCGGAGGGCACTTTGTTATCGACGTCGCTGATGACGGGTTCAAGGGCCTCGAACTGATAAGGGCAAGGGAATACGATCTGGTGATAATGGATATAATGCTTCCGGGGACATCAGGATTTGATATCTGCAGAGCGGTACGGAGCAAGGGTAATTGCCCGGTGATATTTCTTACCGCGCTTGGAACGGAAGACAATATCCTCAAGGGGTACGAAGTCGGAGGCGACGAGTACGTGATAAAGCCGTTCTCGCTCAAAGTTCTCTATGCAAAATGCCTGGCGCTTCTTAACCGTACGATGAACGGAAGCGTTAACAGGAAGATCACAGTTGGCAATATCACGATCGATATCAACAGGATGCAGGTAACATGCGGCGGCAAAGAGATAGAACTTGCACCCAAGGAATATTTCCTCCTCAAGGCCCTGATGGATCATCCGGGAAATGTTTTATCCAGGGAGATCCTGCTCGACAGAGTGTGGGGGAGTGATTATATCGGGACAAACAGGGTCGTTGATAATCATGTAAAGAATCTCAGGAAGAGCCTCGGCGAGAGCGGAAGTCAGATCAAGACCGTTTTCGGTGCGGGGTATAAGATAACAGGTGGTGCTTCGTGAGGAGACCTTCATTCTGGCGCAAGTTTTTGGTGTATCTTGCCGCTCTGTTCTTTGCTTTTGAGGCAGCAGCGTCAGTGTACATGCTGACCGCATCAGTAAGATACAGGAATGACAAAGTCAAAGAGTATGATCAGTACTATCAGTATCTTTGTGACATGCTGAGGAATAAAGTGAGATACTGCTATTATGACACAAACCTGAATCCACTGAAAAATGAAGTGAAGTATATCCTCTGTACGCTGTATGAGAGATACGGAGTCAGTTCGAGATTCTTCATTAATAATGAGCCTGTTGCAGACTCTTCGGCAACTTATTTTCTTATCGACAGCAACTGCGTTATGGTGGATCTGCAAAAGGCAGGAACTCCGTTCTCAACATATTATGTTATGGGTGATTACAGCGATACAAATAAAAGCGTAGAGCAGCTGGAAAAGTATCTTGCCGCGGATGATGACAATGTTAGGATAGTCGTCAAAGATGCTTATGTTAATGCCTATCTTTATGAATTCATACCGAAAGAGTTTGAAGTGGTCAGTTATAACCGCAAAGATCCTGATGATAAGTATGGCGGAGCATATCAGCTCCTCGAAAATATTAATGTCAACGCGGAGTTCAATGATACATATCATACATATAAACGTTATACTTTTGCGTCCAGAACAGGCTATCTTGAATGCCCGGAATTTGTCAGGACCGGAGACAGCGGCCAAAGCAAAGAATTTGAGATAACGGGCAACAGTTCTGATATTACCGTCATAGTTGACAGGATGACAGAATTATATAACTACTCAGATAAGCAATACTATAACCTGACACATCTTGTAAGTACAGAATATGTTCCTCCCGAATATCTTGACGATAACCGCGGGACAGTGATAAGCATCTTCGCAGGTGCCTCATTGGCGGCTCTTATAATATCTGCTGTTGCTGCATATATACGTTATTCCAAAGACAGATCAACATATGAGATCATCGAATACAGGCGCAAGACTACAAATGCCATGGCACATGACCTTAAGACCCCTCTTGCTGCGATATCGGCATATGCGGAGAATCTCGAACGTGATATCAATACCGATAAGAGAGAGTATTATTCTTCCAGGATCGTTGAGAATGTCGGTGTGATGAACAGGATGATCGAAGGCATACTCAGTTTCTCCAAGTCAGAGGCCCGCAGCAAGGTGGAATTATGTGACAAAGTATCTGTCAGTGAGCTCATAGGGGAAGTGTTGTCAGAGACTGAACCGCTCTTTGACAGGGAGGGGATAAGACTTGATATCCAAAACACAGGTGATATTGAACTTAAGACTGACAGAGAATTATTCAAACAGGCGCTGCTTAATCTGATAACAAATGCTGTAAAGTATTCTGTTAAGGATAAAGATGTGACTGTGATCATCGATAAAGGATATGTGTCTGTCAGCAACTGCACCGATCAGGTGATCGACAATGTCGCAAGACTCAAGGAACCTTTTGTTAAGGGGCATGACGCCAGGGGCGATGCGGGAGGTGCAGGTCTGGGACTGGCAATAGCGGATAATGATCTTAAACTGCTCGGCTATAAGCTTGAACTTGCTTGTGAAGACGGAATATTTGAGGCAAGGATCGTTTTTTGACATTTTAATTGTCAATTCACCAAAGTATGTTACAATCAATGTACCACCAAAATTCACGGAGGTATTGAATATGGCTTATCAGATCAATGACGATTGCATTATGTGTGGTGCTTGCGCAGCACAGTGCCCTGTAGAAGCAATCAGCGAAGGCGACGGCAAGTACGTTATCGATGATGAGAAGTGCATTAGCTGTGGTGCATGCGCAGGCGCTTGCCCTGTAGGTGCTCCTCAGGAAGGCTGATCGTTATTTCAGATGATCTTGAGGACCGTCTCAGAGATGAGACGGTCCTCATTTTTATGTATTGAGGATGTGTTTCTTCTTCTCTTTCTTTTTTTTTGCGGAGTGCTTGGGAGAATGTAATGATACCGGGCTTACCGGATTTCAGGTGGGCCGCTTTCCTTCGGAAACGCTGAATGCCGGAACGGGATATTCGGGATTAAGTACAGAACAAGAGCAATTCTTCTTGACTTTTGTACGCCTCACTAGTACTATATTCGGGTGACCGCATGCGCCGGGCTCCTAAACGCGCGCTTTTTCGTGATGAGGAAGCGGCTGCCCAGGGTGAAGCAGCGAGACTGGAAGAACAGGAGGACACAGTATGTACGCAGTAATTAAGACAGGCGGCAAGCAGTACAAGGTTGCTGTCGGCGACGAGATCTTCGTTGAGAAGCTCGAAGGCGAGGCCGGTGATGCGATTACTTTCGATGAAGTTCTTGCTGTAGGCGGCGA
>DFIB01000142.1 GCA_002371375.1 Mageeibacillus sp. UBA3708
CCTTCCTTCTTGAACTTCCATACGGCAAAGTCTCCCGGATTCTTCTTACCCTCGTAGTTCGCCTTGCGCTCACCGCCGCCGGCCTGCAGATCCTCGAGATTATAGTGACTTAATTTACCGTAATCCTTCTTCTTCGTCACATCGAAATAAACGCCGTCGCCGTCTATCACATATGTATATCCGTTGGCTTCCATAGCCTTGATCATATCGATGATCGCATCGATCGTCTCAGTCGCTCTGGGCTGTATATGAGGCCTCTTACAGTTAAGTCCGTCGGCATCAACATAGTACTCGGAGATGAACCTGTCAGCCAGTTCCTTAACAGTGATGCCCTCTTCATTTGCGCGGTTGATCATCTTATCATCGATATCGGTAAAATTCTGCACGAATGTCACATCATATCCGCGGTACTCAAAATATCTCCTCAACGTATCGAAAGTTACAAATGGTCTGGCATTGCCCAAATGGAAAAAATTGTAAACGGTAGGACCGCAGGCATACATCTTAACCTTGCCTTCCTCCATCGGTCTGAATTCTTCCTTTGTTCTTGTCAGAGTGTTGTATAACCTCATCTTGGCCTCCAAATAAGCATAAAAATACCCAAAATGAGTTAACCCGTCATATGACACCCCGTTACTCCAGGGCGGTACCCTGCGACAGACATCAATCTTCCAACTAACAAGGCCTGACATCCGAATGCCGACTCCGGGTTCCAATTACGTCGTGTAGGTCCAACGACTGAGCTAACCCACTTCGAGTATCTATATTATAAAATAAAAAGGCGTTACACACAACAAGACATTCAAAACGGTTCGTCGTTCTTGATCTGTCTGTTCCCGGAGAAAGCACAGCACAGGACATCTCCGGCGCCCGCTTCCATCAGCACCGTTGCCGCTTCCTTCATCGTAAACCCGGTAGTGGATACATCATCGACCAGAAGGATCCTGAGTCCTTCTATATCCCAGGATCCGTCAAATTCAAAAGCTCCGCTGACATTTACCGCCCTCAGCGTGGTATCCGTTATCTCAGACTGCTTGCCGGTATTCCTCTTCCTCCTGATCACCCCCTCCGCAACAGGACGCTCCAGTATCCTGCCGAGAGGATACGCGATCTCAAAAGCCTGATTAAAGCCGCGCTCCTCACGTCTTGCCTTGCTCAGAGGAACAGGGGTGATCAGATCCGCCTGTATTCCCTCATTGAGCGCCACAAAACCGAGAAGTATTCCAAAAAGTCTTGCTATACCCTTCCTGCCCCCGAACTTGATCATCGGGACGGCAGAGCTTACCACACCGCTGTAAGCAAAAGGCATAAATAATGCAAGATCCGGATAAGGATCATCTTCAACAGGATTGGACAGACATGTAAACCACCTCTTGTCTTTTGTCTGCGGAACAAGTCCCGACAGACATTCTGAACAGATATGAAAATCTCTCCGGCATGAGTAGATCTCAGAATAGACCCGATCTATCATACCCATATTGTCATCATTATCGGCAAATCCTCCGCACACATCACACTTATGCGGCGCAAGGACTCCCAATGCTTCTGTTATTATGCTCACTTCATCTTATGATCGATTATGGCAAACAGGTCCCCAAGCGACGTCTTCCTGTTATTACCCGAAGACGAAGACAGGAATCCTTTGAGTGTATTCCCGGTATCGATAATCGTCACGCTTCTCTTGCCCCTTGTAACAGCCGTATAGAGAATATCACGCCTGTACAGAAGTCTGTTCATCCTGCCGAGAACGATAATGCAGTCATTAAATTCGCATCCCTGTGATTTATGAACTGTAACGGCATAGGCAAGGTCGATATTATCAAGGTCAGAGGCGCCGTATGACACTGTCTTCCCGTCTTCAAAAAGAACCTTGATCCTGACCGCAGCTTCATCGATATCTGTAATAATTCCGATCTCTCCGTTGAATACTCCTTCACCTGTGCTGTTATTCACGGGATCAAAATACTCCAGACTGTAGTTATTCTTGATCTGCATGACCTTGTCGCCTGTCAGGTATCTGTAGAATCCCGAAGGTGTCAACTGAGACAATTCCTCTGCATCGTGAGTTATCGTCTGAAGCATGGAATTGACCGCTGTTGTGCTCAGCGGATTCTGCGGTTGCTTCGTCGGAGACAGAACGATGACATCGGCATCGGGGAGACTTCCGAGTTCATCATAAACCTCAGCAGTCTTCTGAAGCGCGTCCTCCACGCTGTCTGCCTCTATGATCCTGAAATCAGATCCGGGTACGGGTTCCCGGCCGTTAAGTATCCTCACGGCATTGGAAGCTATGTCTCCGCCTTCTTCCTGTCTGTGGATGATATCGAGCTTCACGCACGGTATACTCGCGCAGGACAGCATGTCAGAGAGCACATTGCCACACCCTACTGAAGGGAGCTGATCGGGATCGCCTATAAAGATAACAGACGTTCCCTTGCCGACTGCTCTCAAGAAGTCCTTGAACAGCAATGTATCAACCATGCTCATCTCATCAATAACTATGACCCTGGCCTTGATCGGATCTTCCGGTCCCTTCCTGAAGAAGAACCCGTTCTCGCTGTCAGGATCACCGACAGCTTCAAGAAGCCTGTGAATGGTATATGCCTCCACTCCGGTCGCTTCAGACAGCCTCTTGGCCGCACGCCCTGTCGGAGCGGCAAATACGCTGGAGATATTATTCATCCTGAAGTGCTCGGCAAGAAGCCCCATAATAGTCGTCTTACCTGTTCCCGGTCCGCCGGTAATAACACAGACTGGACTGAACATACACAGCTTGACCGCATCACACTGCTTCTTATCAAGAGTAATCCCAAACTGCTTCGCCAGATTGCCGACAGTCTTATCGAGAATATCGTCACCCGGCTTGTTACACCTGGCCTTGATGAACCGTTCGATCTCCTTCTTGATGACTGCTTCCGCTTTGAAATAAACGGATAGGGCGATTCTTGCACCTTCATCTCTCACGGAGCATCCAGTGCACTTATTACCGGCAAATCTGTAAACGCTCACCTTCCCGCGTTCATTGACCGCGTATTCACAGGCCGCCTCAAACGCCGCCGGAAACAAGGATATGATATCCTTGCCGGCATCCTTTGGAACGACGATCTTCCTGACCTCATTCTCCACTTCCGCAACGTCGTAATATGTTGATGAGTTACTGCCGTGAAGCCTGGTAAGGACAGACCTGATCGCACCGTACATGCGGTTCTTATCAAGAGGGTAGATATCCTTACCCTTTGCAATCGCATCACAATCCTCATAAGAGAATGAATCAATGGCTGTCAGACAGAACGGATTCTTATCTATATCCTCCGGAGTAATACCCCGCTCCCTGTCACAAGCCCTGGCCTGGTTAGCAGACAGACCCTGCATCATAAGATCAAGGTAGCGCTTGTAGCCCTTCTCATTAACGACCAGCTGTTCCCCGACCGCCAATGCCTTCTCACCCGACAAACCCTTGACCGCAAGAGCCACATCACGGGGAGAATTCATCAATTTATCAAATGTCTTCTCCCCAAATGCCAAGACTATCTTCTCGGCCATCCGCTTAGTTACACCGTAATCTTCAAAAAAGCCGAGGAGGAAATTAACTCTGACATTGTCATCGTACCCCTCATCCTTCATCTCTGATACTGAAGATATCTCAAGCTGCGGAAGACCGCGGTATTCTGTGACCTTACCCGAGACTTTGTAAGTAAAACCCTCCTTGACCTGAAGAGCATTCTTCAGCGAACAGCTTATGCCGCTGTCTGTCGCAAAAGCCTGGAAAGCGCGTCCTGCCTGCTGATAGATAACCTTCCTGCAGGTAATGATCACGTTATTAACGGGTTTGCCTATGTCCTCCGGCAACAATCCGGAGAGTCTGTCAGTCTTCTTATCGATAATCATAGAAATCACTCATGGTTATTAGCAGATGAATTTTAGATCATTGTAGCAGTAAAAAACACATGTTGCAAGAACAAATGTTTCGTGATTCCAACAAAAGATCCTTACATACAAAAACGGTCCTGCATCGCTACAAGACCGTCAGTAACATTGTTACAAATGCTTAAATTCCTGCGTCTGCCTTGAGTTTGGCTGCTTTGTCCGTCTCCTCCCAGGGGAACTTGACATCACTTCTGCCGAAGTGCCCGTAAGCGGCTGTCTTACCATAGATCGGCCTTCTGAGATCAAGATCTCTTATGATCGATGCGGGGCGCAGATCGAAATTCTTATTAACGATCTCACAGATCTTCTCGTCCGGGATCAGACCCGTTCCGAAAGTATCGACCATAACGGATACGGGAGCAGCAACACCGATCGCATAAGCAAGCTGAACTTCGCACTCCCTTGCAAGACCGGCAGCAACGACATTCTTGGCAATATAACGTGCACAGTACGCTGCAGACCTGTCAACTTTTGTAGGATCCTTGCCTGAGAAAGCTCCGCCGCCGTGGCGTGCAAATCCGCCGTAAGTGTCAACGATTATCTTACGTCCTGTAAGACCGGAGTCACCCTGAGGACCGCCTACGACAAATCTTCCCGTCGGATTGACGAAGATCTTCGTCTCATCATCAAGCAGATCTGCCGGAATAACTGCCTTAATGACATTGTCGATAATGAACTTGCGGAGTTCTTCACCGGACACATCAGGAGCATGCTGGGTTGAGATAACGACAGTCTCTACGCGGACGGGCTTATCATTCTCATATTCAACTGTAACCTGGCTCTTGCCGTCAGGTCTCAGATAATCTACAACGCCTGATTTGCGGACCTGTGAGAGCTTGAGAGCCAGCTTGTGAGCAAGTGATACAGGAAGAGGCATAAGCTCCTCAGTATCGTCATTGGCATAACCGAACATCATTCCCTGAT
>DFIB01000209.1 GCA_002371375.1 Mageeibacillus sp. UBA3708
CGACGATCGTGAATGTGACTGTGCACAAAACGGTGTCGTCACCGCTGCCTTCGCGGATGGATTCTTCGTCGAGCTTGTATTCTATAGTGGAGGCGATGGCGCGCTTGACGCTCTTCTCTTTGTCATCCAGACCATCCATCTTCATGCTGCTGATGATGCGCTTGGCATCTTTGCCGGTTATGATGTCCGACAGATTCTGAAGTCTTGAGGAGTCAAGGTCGGATACAGCGTTTGCAAAAGATCTGACGCGCCTTGTAACTCTCTCTCTGTCGATCCTGCTGCATGATGTCAATACAGCCGCAGTCAACAGCAATATTGTTACCGCAAAGACGGCTGCCATTCTCTTGGTCATTCTCATCCTATCTCCTCCGGATCCACTGTGATACGGTTAATTCTATACAATATGCTATAATATGTCGAGAACACGTCGAGGGAGGGTATTGCTATGTATACTATATCAACAAATGCGGCGCCTGAGGCCATCGGACCTTATTCTCAGGCGCAGATGGCGCTGGGTTTTATATTCACTTCCGGCCAGATCCCGATCAATCCCAAGACCGGGACTATCGATACCGAATCTATAATGGAGCAGACGAGGCAGGCCTGTGAGAATGTCAAAGCCGTCATCGAGGCGGCAGGGTCAGATATGGGCAAGGTCGTCAAGACAACGTGCTATCTCACGGATATGGCTGACTTCGGTACGTTCAATGCAGTCTATGAGGAGTATTTCGTCAGCAAGCCTGCAAGGTCATGCGTCGCAGTCAAGGCGCTTCCCAAGGGTGCCCTCTGCGAGATCGAGGCTATAGCAGAGAAGAATTGATGTGGTGAGTGTTATGAAGAGATCATTATCTGTGCTCATGGTAATTATGTCGCTGCTGTGCATGACTTTTGTTCTTGCAGGGTGCGGTAAGGAGGCCGATTATCCGAATCCGCAGGAGATGTATGCGGCTCATGCCGGCGGCCAGGATGTCAAGGGCAAAACTGTCCTGGTTGATGCGAATAAGGACTATACGTACGGGCAGATATTCTCTGCTCCGACACCGAATCTCGGTCCCACGATGTATATCAATGCGGAGGGGGCTAAGGCTGACAGGATCAAATATCACGACGAGGTAGTCATAAAGATAACCGATATACGTGAGAGCAAGTTCCAGATATCTTTTACGGGGTCGATCGTTGAGTAATGCCGCTGATCACTGTTGACAATATTTCGATGGATTTTGGGGAACGTCGTATTCTGGACGGCGTTTCTTTTCGTGTGGAAGAAGGGGACAGGATCGCGTTCGTCGGCGACAACGGAACCGGCAAATCAACGCTGTTTAAGATAATCAGCGGCAGATATGAGCCATCCTCGGGCAGTGTGATAATGCACGGCAATACAGTGGCGGGCTTCCTGTCGCAGAACATGGATGAGCAGGATCTGTCATCTTCGAGCCTTAAGCCGAAGAGGATGCAGGAACTGGAGGCGGATATAGCCGCTCTCGAAGCTGAGATATCGGTCGCGGACGATCCTGAACGCCACGAGCTGATGGCGTCATATGCTGACCTCATCGCAGAGTATGAGGCAATGGGCGGATATGATTATGAGCACAGGCTGCGCGACGCACTCGGAGGTCTGGGATTAAGCGGCATTGATGACCGCACTGATCTTATGACTCTGTCGGGCGGCGAGAAAATGCGCGTCTGTCTGGCGAGGCTGATCGTTGAGCATCCTGATGTTATCCTTCTTGACGAGCCTACGAACCATCTGGACTTCGAGGCCATCGAGTGGCTCGAGAAGTTCCTTAATTCATACGGTGGAGCGGTCTTTGTGATTACTCATGACAGACATTTCATTGACTCCGTGGCAACGCGTGTCATAGAGCTCGACGGCGGTCACATAACGCAGTATAAGGGCAACTACACTTCGTATAAACAGCAGAAGGCCGAGCGGCTCAAAACTCTCGAATCGGAGATCGCGAACCTCGAGGCGGAATTCGAGCATCAGCTCGAAGTCAAGCAGACGATGCTGTCTCACCGCAATATCTCGGGTTATCATCAACGGGAGAAGATGGTAGATAAGCTGGAAGAGATTCTTGAAGCCAAAAGGTCGCAGAGGCCGGCGGAGTTTGCCAAGATGAATTTCAAGGCTGTTCCCGTGGAGAGAACGGGTAAGAGCGACCGCGTGGTCCTCAGCTGTGAGCAGGTAAGTAAGCAGTTCGACGATTCGGATACTCCGTTGTTCTCGGATGTGAGTTTTGAACTGAAGGCGGACGAGAAGATATTCTTCTGCGGTCCCAACGGATGCGGCAAGACCACGTTGCTGCATATGCTGACAGGGGACGCTTACGGGAACTCCGGGACGATACTTCTGTCTGCCGGGCTTAAGTGCGGTGTGATGGGGCAGTTTGTTCCTTTCGAAGATGAGTCGCGTACGCTATATGAAGAACTCGTTGCGGATTCCGACCTGTCAGTTACCGATGCGAGGAGCCTTCTGGCCAGGTTCGGATTCAGGGGAGAGGCCGTGTTCAAGGTCATAAGCATGCTCTCCGGCGGCGAGCGGTCAAGACTTTATCTTTGCAAGCTCCTCGATCAGAACCCTGATCTTCTCGTTCTCGATGAGCCCACGAACCACTTAGACATCAATTCGCGTGAGATTCTTGAGGATGCGCTCAGCTACTACGACGGGGCGATCGTGTGCGTGAGCCACGACAGATTCTTCATAGATAAGTGTGCCGACCGCGTTCTGGGATTCAAGAACGGGCGCGCGAAGATCTACGATAAGTATGAATACTACCTGAGAGATTACCGGACGGCCGGCGAGTCATCCGAAGCTGAGGTTAGGCCTTCTTCCGGAGGTGCTCTTGCGGAATCTTCTTCCGCTGCCGTCAATCCGGCCAAGGCGCGCAAGGAACTTGCCAGGAAGCGCGAAAGGCTGCGCTCTCTGGAGAAGATGATCAGCGGGCTTGAAGAGCGTCAGAGCGAACTCGAGACACTGTTCACAGCAGGCGCCGGAGAGGCGGAATACAAGGAATACGGTGACAATGCCGAGCTCCTGAAGCAGTATTACGACGAGTTTTTTGAGCTCGGTGAGGAGCTCGAGCATGGCTGAGATAAGGAGTTGACTATGAGGAAGTCTTTTATTACAGCCGTCACGCTGATGATGATCTTTCTGATGACAGGTTGTTTCTCGCTCATCCCGATAGAGAAGGAGTCTATGGAGAGTATTGAAGGCGACATAGAATGCGAATTCAGAGTGGGATACAATGCACAGTTCATCAAAGAAGCGGCAGAAACAGATGTCACCGTTGACAAGGACAGATTTGTTGAGCTTTTCAATGAGAAATCCCAATATAACCCGGTCCGTTTGAAATACCATCTTGATGAATGTGATCTGAAGATAAATGCAGAGAATCAGCCTGAAGAATTTGAGAGAATCGACAGTTCTGAGATCAATATAAAAGTGATATATGACGGAACCAGCAGAAATGTATCCTTGTTCGAATATAATTCCAAACTCTATTTTTTTGTGCTGTGTATGGGTGGTGCGAGCAAACCTGAAGAGGAAGGGTATTATTATATGGAACTTTCCGATCAGATGTCATCTTATTGGAGCCCGCTTCTGACTCAGGTCAGAGAAGACGCTGAAGCAGACCACCTAAAAAAATACGGGAGTTTTACGGTGAATACCGCCTACAGTCACGACAGGAGGTACTATACCGTAATCAATGATACAGGCAGCGATATCCTGATCACAATCATGAACACAAAAGGTGACAAAAAGGTCGCAGCAACATTCTCGCCATGCCGAAAGAGTGACTTCCAGGGCATCTGCTGGGAGAAAGACACATACAATCTGTGGGTACAGTCGGCTGATATAGGAACTGTATGCTACAGCTTCCGTGATGGTGAGTGGGTCGAAGATCCCGGTGCTGTAAGGCCGGAGTATATTATAAGTAAGTACGATTGAGGACAAACAGGACTTGCTTTTTGTCTGCATATTTCCGCAATAATATAAAAATCTTCCGGAATTCTCCTCTGCTATAGCGTCAACGCCGTCCTTCAGATGATATTTTTTGCGAATTCTTGATATAACTGTTTTCCGTTTATACTGTAAAATAAATATATGAATTTTACGTTTAACGTTGCTGATGTTATTAATTTCTTTTTTATCGCTGCCGGCATCGGGATCTGCAGTATCAGTTTTCTGCATGTCGGTTCGGGAATGCATATCAGGGAAGAGGTCAAGAAGTATTTCCAGTTATTCTTTACCCTGATCAATATTTACATCTCAATGCACCTGATCCGCATGCTGATGCAGGGACAGGCGGGAACTGTGTTTACCGTTGGTATACGTATCGTCACGTTTGTGGAATTCCTTGTATCGGGATTTATGATATTCCTTCTGACGCTCCTTATCCTGTACATTGCAAGTCCGGGGAAGATCGCCAAGACCGTATATCACACAATGCTTATACTGCTGGTGCTGCATGTGGCAGGACTGATCGTGGCACAGTTTACCGATTTCTACTATTATTTCGATGAGTCCAATGTATATCACAGGGCCAAGGGATATTCCATCTCGAATATCATGCACATCCTCATGATGGCGCAGGGCATGTTTATGCTCATCAGATACAGGAATAAGTTCGACAGAAGGGTTGCGTCCTCACTGTGGATCTATCTGCTCGGACCGCTTGTTGCAATAGGACTTCAGCTGTTGTTCTCGCAGGTTCAGTTCATTATCCTTGCGACTGTAATATCTGCAGTATATTTGTACTATGTAATCATCAAGATCCAGACGGAGAAATACAATAACCAGCAGAAGGAGAAGGAGCGCCTTGACGTCGAGCTGTCGATGGCAACGAGGATCCAGGCTGATACATTGCCGAATATCTTTCCTGCCTTCCCGGAGAGGGACGACTTCACCATATATGCATCCATGAATCCCGCCAAGGAAGTCGGCGGTGATTTCTACGATTTCTTCCTGCTCGATGATACGCATCTGGGTATCGTAATGGCTGATGTGTCAGGTAAGGGTATTCCGGCGGCATTGTTCATGATGGTATCGAAGATCCTTATTCAGAATATCGCCATGATGGGCAACAGTCCTGCGGAAGTTCTCAAGTTTGTCAATACCCAGCTCTGTACCAACAACCCGGAAGAGATGTTCGTTACCGTATGGTACGGATGTCTGGATCTTGAGACCGGTGTTCTGGAGGCTGCTAATGCAGGACACGAGTTCCCGGTGTTCAAGCCGGCTGACGGAAGCTTTGAATTGGTCAAGGATAAGCATGGTATTGTCTTAGGTGCAATGGAAGGATCCCGGTACAAGCAGTATGAGATCCGGATGACTCCCGGCGCCAAGCTGTTCATCTATACTGACGGTGTGCCGGAAGCGACTAATGCTGATGGTGAGTTATTCGGGACAGAGAGGATGTTGCAGGCGCTTCGTGAGGCTGAGGGAGAGAATCCTCGCAAGATATTGGAACATGTCGATGCTTCAATCAAGGTTTTCGTGAAGAGTGCGCCCCAGTTCGATGACGTTACAATGCTTTGTATTGAGTATAAAGGTGCGTTAACAGAAGAATGATCTGATCATCCCCAGAGTGCGGTGAGCATGGGAATTATCTGCTTCTTGCGGCTCATGACGCCGGGAAGGTAGACCTCATTGTCGTGCGGCTCTGTTGAGAAAGCATATCTTATCGTATCATCGCTCCCTATGTAGAAGAGGTAGGTTCCTTCGATGAGAACGTCCGTGAGCATCAGCAGGATCATATCGTAGCCGTTCTTGCGCTTCATCTCTTCCATTGTGTCGAGGAATTCCTGCTTGCGTTCGTGCATTGACTTGGAATCCACACAGATAATCTGGCTTACGCCCAGCGTCTGACCTGCAATATGGAATTCCTTGAAATCAGCCTTAATGAGATGCTCTGCTGAACTGTCTGAATTCCTTGACACATCGAAAAGCTCTTTGCCGATCTCCTCAATGGTGACGCCGGCGATCCTTGCCAGTCTCCCGGCAAATATCCTGTCGCGCTCAGTGCAGGTGGGAGACTTGAACATGACCGTATCCGACAATATGGCCGATACCATTAGTCCCGCCATCTCGGGAGTGGGCATGACACCGTTCTCCTGGAACATCTCAGCGATTATCGTCGTCGTGCTTCCCACGGGTTCATTGCGGACATTGATCGGCTGTGTCGTCTGAATGTCGGCGAGCCTGTGATGGTCGATGATCTCGATCAGTTCCGCCTGTTCAAGACCGGGCACGGACTGTGCCGACTCGTTGTGATCGACCAGAACGATGTTCTTGCGCCTGGGGCGGAGGAGATGATACCTTGACAAGGTACCCAACACCTTGCCGTCGCCGTCCAGTACGGGGTAACTCCTGAACCTGCTCTCCAGAATGGTATCCCTGACATCGTCAAGATAATCAGTGATATGGAAGCAGACGATCCCGTCGCATTTGCACAGACGGCTGATCGGTATTGACTGATATATCAGCTTGGATGTCCTCGTTGCATCGAAAGGGGTATATATCACGGTTGTGGAACTCTCCTCAAAGCCGTTAAGCAGTTCCCTGTCCGGCGCAACACCGCAAATGATCACGGCCTCAGTATCATTCTGCACGGCCTTGGTGATGATATCTTTCTGATCGCCGCATAACACAATTTTATTTTTGGCGGCAAGAGAAGCAGTGTTGACATTGCCGGGAAGGGCGATCAAGATGTCTCCGCTTATCTCATCCCTGGATCCGGGATCCCTTACGATCTGTCCCTCGATCACGCCGAGGAGATTAAAAAGGGGAAGGTTACTTACGAACGGATCGGTAATTGTATTGAGCGTGTAGGTGGCAATATCTCCGGCAGACAATGTGCCGAACAGCGTTCCGTCGGGATTGACGACCGGCATCGAAGTTACGTTGTTCTCCTTCATGGTGCGCCATGCCCTGTCGAGAGTTGCAGACGGCTCCAGGACCGGAGGCCTGTCAAAATCGATGTCACTCACCTGAGTCCTCATGTCCTTGACTCTCATCGGCTGTTCAAAGCCGAATCTGGCCAGCAATCTCTTGGTCTCATCGCTTAAGTGATCGAGGCGGCAGGCAATGTAATTCCTGTCTCCGGTCGCGTTGCGCAGAGCCGCATAGGACATGGCGGAGACGACTGAATCCGTATCGGGATTTCTGTGACCTACAACATATACTTTACTCATGACAACAATTTATCACAGCTTGTTTAAATTTACAAAGATGTAGTGTAGATCCACTTATAGTATAATAACTCATAAGCATTTCGAAAGGCAGTGTTATGGCAGACAAGAAGAACAGCTCTCTCTCAGCCCTGATATCAAGGTACAATGCCGTGCCGGCGTTCAAAGCAGGTACGGTGATATTGATCATATACGGTGTTCTGCTGGCTGTATTGCTGCTGCTTCATGTTCCGACGCTGGATGAAGCGCAGGCCTGGCTGATCGCCAGGGATGCCTCCTACAAGGACATCCTGTTATATCTGCCTCACTATGAATCGCATCCGCCGTTCTGGCATCTTCTGCTGTCCCTGCCGGCAAAGCTCGGAGTGTCATATGAGCTGGGGCTCAAGAGTATCGAGTTTGCTTCGGCATTCCTGATGATATCTTTCTTCGTATTCCTGTCCCCGTTTAATAATCTGATCAAGACTTTCGTGCCGTTTACATACTTCATGTTCTACCAGTACGGCGTTATGTCCAGACCTTATGCATTCCTTGTATCGGGGATCTTTCTGTGCGCCCACTTCATCGGGACGAGGAGGGAGAATCCGCTTAGGCTCATCGCCGCCCTGGCTTACCTGTGCCTGTGGTCTGCCTACGGTATAGCGGTCGCCGGAGGCATAGCGGCCGTATGGACGGCAGAGACAGTATTCGAAGCTGTCATGGGTGGGATGGATCCTGTTAAGTTTCTTCTCTCCGACAGGAAAAGGATCATGGGGCTTATCGCTCTTTTGGTCTTTGCAGCCGCTCTGATCTATGAGATAAGCCCCGCTTCTGACAATTATGTTGCGATATCAACGAATGAAGGCACAGTATCTTATCTTACAGACTACTGCAGGCTGTTCTTCATGCTCCCTTCAGAAGCATTCTTCACCAATCTTGCAGGGGAAGGGGCCGGCAAGGCTGATATCGTGACGGTGATCATAACCGGTCTTATCAGTGTGATCCTGCTTGCCGTGACCTTCTGTTTCTGCAAAGCTGCAAGGATGGTAAGATACATGGTATTTCCGCTCCTTTGCTTCTATGTCATAGCTGCAAGGTATATATCCGTTCATCACTATGGGCTTGCAGGCATCCTTTTGATCTTTGCCCTGTGGGTCTCTCATGATTCCGTCGTAAAGGGCGGGGAGACGATCACGACTGAAGGTGTCTTCAAGGTGATAAGACCCGTAAGCATCGTGCTTGTAACAGGAATGATCCTGATAGGCATGTACTGGAGCGTTATTGCGTCCCTTAATGAGAATACATACCCCGTAGCGAGCGGAAGAAGACTCGCACAGACTGCCCGTGAACTTGGCATCGGCAAAGGCGAGGTCACCGCAAATGCCGCATGGTACATAAAGAAGGATGATAACGGGAATATCCTCAGGATCTACTATGGCGAGGGCACCAATGTGTTTGTTCCTGCTGCACCGTACTTTAAGCACAATGTGATATCCGGTCTTTATCCTGATAATACGTACTGCGTGACTAAGGTCGCATCAGACAGTGAGAGCAGTCTCCTCTTGGGATCCATCAGAGAAAGACCTGATCCTGACTACATATTCTCCAATTCAGAACAGACAATGGAAGACTATCTTGAATACACAGGGATCAAGAGTGACTACACTAAGATCGATGTGATACCTTCCGGTAATTGCTACAAGGACAGCGGGATAAACTTCATCGGCACGTACGTTTATGCGAGAAATGCCCAATAGTGTTATAATTACCCTGTGAGATTATGTTTGGAAGAGGAGTAGTATATTATGCATCCCGATGATAACCGAAGCGGAAGCAAGATATCATTGCCCAAATGGCTTACTGACAAGTGTGTTTTTCAGCAGAATATAGCTTTCGAGATTTCCGGTATCGCCCCCGCGATGGCGACGGTGACTTTTGAGATAGTCAAGTATCCGACTGACGGAAGAAGGATCTCAAAACTCGATACTGATTATGGTATCATCTTGAGCCGCGAGACCACCTCAGGTTCGAAGGGTGAATTTAAGTTTACGGTACCGGCTTACAAGGCATCAGCAGATGCTTATACATTTATATTCAAATGCATGTCTGAGGAGGTTGCCATAACCGATATCAGATGCGGCGATGTCTGGATCTTCTTAGGTTCGGAATTCCTGTCTATCCCCATGAAGGACGCAAATGCCCCTTCAGCCCCCCTCAAGAGAAGAGTAATGAGCTATCTGAGATTCTACCATCCGGATTATCCGGACTGG
>DFIB01000089.1 GCA_002371375.1 Mageeibacillus sp. UBA3708
TCGAGACCGAAGTAGTCGTCGATGTCTCTGTCGTTGATCGTGATCTTACCTGTTCCGGGAACAAGACGCACGCAGGCAACTGCGTTCTTCCTGCGGCCTGTGCCGTAAAAATATACCTTGTTAGCTTTCTTAGCCATATTGCGTTACTCCTCCCGATTAACCTTCAAATGTGTAAACTTCCGGCTTCTGTGCCTGATGGTCGTGCTCAGGACCTGCATAGACCTTGAGCTTCTTGAACATCTGGCGGCCGAGAGAGTTCTTGGGAAGCATGCCCTTAACGGCAAGCTCCAGTGCCTTCTCAGGATTGTTGTTCATAAGATTCCTGTAAGAAACCTCCTTGAGGCCTCCTGCATATCCGGAATGATGACGATAGAACTTCTGATCAAGTTTCTTACCTGTCAGTACCATCTCGGAAGCGTTAACTACGATTACATAATCACCTGTGTCTACGAAAGGTGTGTAAGTGGGCTTGTGCTTGCCGCGCAGAAGCTTTGCATCTTCTGTGGAAAGACGACCGAGTGTCTTTCCGGAAGCATCGATTACGAGCCACTTTCTCTCAATATCAGAGGGCTTTGCTACATATGAGCTCATGATGATGTACTCCTTTTTCTTTTAATAACATTTAACGTGCCCTAGCATAATACTTGCCGGGACACGTTAAGTCAAGCGTTTTCGATAAAAATATTAAAAATACCCCTTAAATCGACAGAATTCGCCGTTATTCTCCTCTATTCTCACTCGTTAATGTAAGTATAGTTGATCGCAGTGACCGCATCGTCGGCGATTATGAAGGAGAGCGTGACGGAGCCGGACGTGTATTCGAGGCCGCCGGGCATCTCCGTGTCGGCATCTCCGCAGGCACTGATGACATCCGATGAAGAGTTGCCGATATAAAGACCGTTCGTGGTCTCGACGGTGTCGTCCTTGAGTTCGATGGAGACGATCACGTCGTTGCCGTTCTTGTCCGGCGAGCTCCTGATGATGAACGAACTGTATGTATAGACGCGATCCGTGCCCTGATAGGCGCATGATTCCGACTCGAAAAGGCTGTAGTCACCAAGCTGATCCTCAACGTCGAAGGGGCTGGTGCCGGGCGTTACGACTACGCCGTTATAGACAAAATCAAACATGCCTGCTTCTCCGGGTGTCACATTCTGATCCTCACCGTCTGACGATCCTCCCTGCCCTGATACTTCAGTCTGACCGCCGGATAAGACGACGGGATCGGAACTGTCGCTGTCGCTCGAAGAACAGGCTGCAAGACCTGCCGTCAGGATGATACCTGCTGTTAATATACTGATGAACTTGCGCATAATCATCTTCTCCTTGAATTCATTACCTTATTATATATACCATAAAACAGAGGATCAGGGGCGGCCCATTTCGACCGCGGCACTTCCCCAGTTACGGAGGTAGCCGTATTCGATGAGTTCCTGATACTGAGCGGCTGCCATGGCGTGGTAGGCTTCACAGATGTCTTCCCATTCGGCCGCGACTTCAGGCACCTCACGATAATCCGTCAGATCGTAGGACTCGTCGAGTATCGCTCCAAGGTACCGCGCGAATTTCTCGGCACCTGTCAGGTTCAGGTGAAGGCCGGCATCGTAGGTGTCACGTGTCATATCCAGCCCCATGTCGTCACGGGCATCGATAAAGTTGATGTATGTAAGACCGCGTGAACGCGCAAAGGCGCTTACCTGCTGATCCCACTGATCGTACCAGAACGGGAACTTGATCGGCGACTTGATGAGAACGAGTTCGATATCGTTCTCGGCGCAGAGGTCCGCCATCCTGCCGAGCCAGTACATTGCATTGTCTCCGAGCGAATAGTCGGTCAGAAGCGGTGGTTCGGGGAATTCGGCCTCGGGCTTAATATCGACTCGCATATAGTAGCCGTTATGGGTGACACGGTCCCTGTCCCAGAGGTAGTCCCAGTCGTCCTGATCGAGCTCGCTCCATCTCGAATGGTAGCGGAGGATCGGGAAGATATATTCGATCATCTTCTCGTCCGGCGTCATCGACTCTTCGATAATGCCGATCTTGGAGGGTGATAAGCGCATTCCGTCTATGGTCATGCGGTTATATGTCTCACTCTGAGGCTCATCGTACTTAAGTGCCAGGACGTTAAATACAACTACCTTGGGGGTCTCATACCGCAGCGCATCTTCGAGCAGATAATAGGACTGCCAGACGAGTTGCTGAGCGCTGCCTCTTATGTAACTTGATATGCCGTATTCCTCATAGAGAGTGACCGGCGATATCGCTTCATAGACTTCACAGTCTCCGACAAAGATGACTTCGTGAGGCTCGTCGGCTTCATAGTATTCGGCCGCCATGGCGCCCTCGACGATACCGTACTGATATTTGGGCATGACAAGACGCTGGACGAACCACAGTACTGCGACTGTCAGCACCAGATAGAAGACTATGATGAATGCTCTCTTCTTTGTCATGCTCTCTCCTCTCCTCAGAACTGGTTATAGATAAACTGTGTCGAATCGTATCCGATGCCATATGCACCGAAGACGATTATAACGATAAAGAGCGCGGACATGGCGCCGTACCACAGCCACGGCTTCTCATAGAGCTTAGTCCTGACTTCGCCCCTGTTATACTTAAAGATGCTCACGGACAGGATCACTATGAGCGCGACTGCCAGCACGATATAGTCATATTTTGTAAGGCCGAGCTTCAGGAGACTTCCGTCCGTGAAGATCTTCAACCTGAAACGGGTGAACATCGTTCCGACCATCTTAAACGTCATGGGGACATTACGGTAGCAGTCGAACATCCTGATAAGGCTCATCAGGAAGATGGTCCTTATTATCTCGAAGACCGTATACCACGACTTACCCTTGAAGCCGAACTTCTTGTGGAACTTCGAATACAGGGGCGCGAGCTCCT
>DFIB01000134.1 GCA_002371375.1 Mageeibacillus sp. UBA3708
ATCCCAAGGAAAACGTGAAGAACCACTCTTTCCGAAATATTTCGGAAAAATTCTGAAATCTTGCGGATTCCGTAAGAATCAGGGGATCCTTCCGTAATTTTACGGAAAAATATTAAAATCTTACGGAATCGGAGCATCGCGCTGCCTGCGGCAAACTCCGCTCACGATTCCGTGAAGAACCAAATATCTCTTTAAACAAATATGATAGCTGTCCCTTCGTGATTCTAATGCAGATCTAATGCTAATCTAAAGTGAATCTTTTCACTTTTGAGGCAGCAACTCCATTTTGTGATACAATTCACCTTATGATCAAGTCGCGCAAAACAAAACAACCGGGGCAAAGAACTGTTTGGCCTTACCTCCAGTCAATTCCCGAGATAATCGTCTATGAGATTATCTCCAAAATCCTTCTGCTGGCACTCGTATTCATCCTAAAGAAGATACTGATGGCTCTGGTACTTATGACAGGACGCGTTGCTGTCACGAGCGGAGATTTTGGGTTTATTTTCAAGTCGCCGTGGGGATGGCTTGCGATAATCATCACCCTGTTAATGTTCGGCGTATACGTCGCTTTCGATATCAATATCATAATGAACTACTGCGGCGAGAAAGCACTCGGGAGGCCGGCACATCTGACAAAGATAATCCCGGAATCGATAGTCGAATCCAAGCTGTTTTTTACACCGGGAGGATTAGTTGTTCTTCTGTATTCCGTGCTGATCACTCCCACGATTGGAATCGGGATGTCGATATCGCTCACCAGAAATCTGTATATTCCCAACTTCATATCATCGGTAATCCGGTCAAATATTTTCTACAACTCCATATTCACTGTTTTTCAGGTATTGATGCTGATAACAGGCGTGCTCGGAATGTTCACGATACCCGGGATGGTCATCGACCATGTACCGGCAGCAAAAGCGTTCAGGCAATCTGCCGGCATCTTCATACACAACATTAAGGATATTATCAAAAACGTTCTGTTGTTCCTTCTTAAATACGGGCTTATCTCTTTGCTCATAATACTGGCACTGTCGATTCTCCCCGTCATATTTATAATTTTCGGTTCGGTGGCTGGTAACAGCGCTGAGAGATTCGGGGTTATTGCTTTCGTGCTGACAGTATTCGGATTGATATTGGCATCCTCCACTCTTTTTCTGCCGCTGTTCATCCTCAAGCTTACTCAGCTCTATTATAAGTACACAAAGGGAACTGACACCGCTTTGAAGAGCGAGCCTGTAAGTTATATACGCAAATTCATAATTGCCGGAGTGTCATGCTATCTGTTTTTGTGGTCATTTACCGGGTTCGTTGACGTTTTCTTTGAAGACATTTTCGTTTCGAATACATCGTCATCGGTCATAGGTCACAGGGGTGCCGGCAACGAAGGCGGCGAGAATACGATCGGCGGCATCCGTAAGGCGATAGATCTTGACTGCTACGGCACCGAGATCGATATCCAGCGGACCTATGACGGTTATTATATCCTGAATCACGACAAGACTTTCAAGAGAGTTGCGGGGGTAAACAAGGCTCCCGGCGACCTTACTCTGGAAGAGATCAGGCATCTCAAGCTCAAGGATGCTCCGGGAGAGACGATCCCCACAATAGATGAAGTGCTCGATGTTACCGGTGATAATATTGTTCTGTTCATCGAGCTCAAAGGGCCGTCTGCGGATATTCAGATGTGCGAAGATATCGTTGCCAAGATCAAAGATCGCGGAATGCTCAGTAATTGCGTCGTGATATCACTCAAGTACGATCTTATCGACTATATCGAGACAAAATACCCGGAGATCCAGACCGGATATCTGGCATTCATTTCGCTTGGCAAAACAGCCGAACTGAACTGTGATTACATAGGTCTTGAAGAGCAGGCTGCATCATCCGTAGTTATTGATGCGGCTCATGAGAACGGCCGCAAAGTAATGGTATGGACGCCCAACAACAAGGACTCACAACGCAAGTTCCTCCTGAGCGACGCTGATGCCATCATAACCGATAATATGAGTCAGGCTTATAAGCTCATGGATGATCTGGCAGGAAGAGATTACCTCTCGATAATCGTCGATGAGATGCTGGATGAACTGTCGTAACAGAACTGCAGGCTCACTCTTCAGGATAGCTGATCCCGTTGATCTTGAACCAGTTCGTAAATGTTGATCCCTTGAGCTTCGTCATAACAACGCCGTACTTGGTCCCCTTGGCCTCGATCACATATCCACCGCCGATATAGATTCCGACATGCCCCTTGTGCCACACGCCCAGCCCCGGGATCTCCGGCATAGTCTTGATATCACCTTTGACTGCCGCACTGTTATACTGTGTATTGGCACCGATATCCGGCGCACCGCCGAATCCGTAAATAACTTCCTGCCGGTCAGGGTCGTACCACTGATATCCCTTGATAAGTCCGTTACAGTCCACAACGCGTCTGCCAATGCTGTTCTTGCGGATGTAATCATAATGATTGGCAACTTCACCAGGATACTGAATACAAAGCCTTCCGAAATAATCAGGCGTAAGCATCCTGCCGTAACCGCCCCAGACATATCCCCACTTCATCTTGTAAGCATTCTTCGCCCACTCGACCAGGCCGGTATTCGTCTTGGCATACGGATCCGTGAGCACCGAATTATTGAGAGTCTTCGTATCCTTCTCTTCCGATACAAATGCACCGTCCTCATCGAAAAGGAACTTATTATCACCTATCGTGTACTCTCCGCCCTTGTACGCTTCCCCGCTGCTCTTGAGATAATACCATCTGCCGGAAGCATCAGAGCGCCATCCGCTCTTCAGCATCGCGCCGCCCGAAGAGAAAACATACACTTCACCGTCTATCTTGTTGACATCGACCGCTGTAAGGCATGTGTCCTCGAAGAAATAGTACCAGACGTTATCAATCTTGTTCCATCCGGTAAGTGCACCATTCTCGGTGAAGTAATAATAAGATCCCTCCGCCGTCTTCTTCCATCCCGTCGTAAGTTCGCCGGATGTCTTGAAATTATAGAGTTTGCCGCCTATCTCATTGATGCCTGTCAGCATAACGCCTTTCGCATCGAAATAGTACCAGACTCCGCCGGTCTTGAACCATGCCGACACAACAGCTTCGCCACCGCTTCTGAAATAATACCAGTTCTTATCGCTATCCTGCTGCCATCCGGTCTTCATAGCTCCGTTCTTGTCAAAAAAGTAGAGCTTGCCGTCGATTGACTGAAGACCTTTCTGCATTAATCCATCTGAATCAAAGTAATACCACTTCTTGCTTAACTTCTTCCAGCCCGTCGCATTGGTACCGTCACCGAGGATATATACCCAGGTATCATCCTGCTGTCTCCAGCCCGATGATGCTGCAAATGCAGTCGTGTATATAGCAGACATAACCACTGCAACCGTCAGTAGAGAGGCTGTAAATCTTCTGATATACATACAAGATCCCCCTGCATATAGGTTTGATTTATGTGTATATGATATCAGCAATCAAATTATTTTGCGACTACAACCGGTTTAAACTCGCTGCCGCCAAGACGGTTGTACCAGTCTATGGCATAATTCTGACGTCTTGCCTCAGTTGCAGGTGCCTTGTCGGGATAAGCGAGCGTCGAAGGATACTCGGCATTCCAGAGCCAGTAGTATGCGGCATCCTCGACCGAAGTCAGCGCGATGTATTCTTTCTGGGTGCACGACTTACGTCTGATCCAGATATTTGAATTGCTGTTCTTCATGAGTTCGCCGATGAACTTCGTCTGAGCCTTGCCGTCCTCAATGTTGCCTTCCTGATCAAAGAAGTTCGGACCATATCCGTCATAAGTTGACTGATGATAGTTAGGGAACCATGTGATGCCCTTGGACGTTGTTGCATCATCAAGGAAATACTTGCGTGCGGGCGTCCATCCGATCAGTCCGTAACCCTTGCCCGTAGCGATAGCTTCATCCCTTGTGGGAATCCTTCCGAGATTATTCGTCAGGGATATCTCCCACTGCCAGGGGTTAAGTCCGCCCTCGCCTGCTATATTGCCGAGCAGTCCGCAGCATGCCTCAAATGTCCAGCCATAATCGAGCATCAGTAAGCTGCATATCAGCTTCGCATTGTCATCCGCTTCTTCAGAACCGAATGCATAACTTCCCATGGGCTTTGCATGCCATACAACATCTTTTACCACCTGGTAATCGTAATGCCCGTTCTTATCGAAATGCATATCATTGATAACAATATTCTTAGCCATCTTGCCCTCATCTTTGCCGAGGGGATAGAAATAATATGTGTATCCTCCTATCGTCTGAAGACCTGTAAGCATCTTTCCGCTATCATCAAGGTAGTAATAATCAGAGTTAATGAGTATCCAGCCGCTCTTCTTGGCAACGCCTGACTCCAGAAGATAATAATAATTACCTTCGATATCCGTGACCCAACAGGATTTCTTCATAGCACCGCTTGCCGCGAAACAATACAGTTCGTCATCAATAGTCTGGAATCCCGTAACTTTGATACCATTCTCATTGAAAAAATATTTCTCGCCGCCGATCGTCGCCCAGCCGCTCACCTTGATCGTGCCATTCTCGGTAAGGTAGTATACATTGCCTTCCTCATCCTCTACCCAGCACGACTTCTTCATAGCTCCGCTGTCTTCAAACACATAAGTATAAGCGTCGATCTCCTGCCATCCGGTAGCCATCAGCGCCGTCTCTTCATCGAAATAATACTTGACGCCCCCGATGGTCTTCCATCCCTTCGCCGCACCATTAACGGTGAAGTAATACCATGACCCGTCAGCATTCTTACTCCATCCGGTCGTAAGAACACCCGATGACTTGAACTTATAAAATTCACCATTGATCTCGGCAATGCCCGTCACCATAATGCCGTCTTGGTCCAGGTAATACCAGTGGCCGTCAGGCTTGATCCACTTGGACACGGTAGCCGACCCGTCCTTGCCGAAATAATACCATTTGCCGTCGGTACTCTTCTGCCAGCCGTACAGCATTACCCCCTTCTTATTGAAAGAATAAAGCTTGCCGTCTATCTTCTGAAATCCGGTAACCTTCCTGCCGTTCTTGTCATAGTAGTACCACTTGCCGGAGACCTTCTTCCACCCGCTGTTCGTCGCAACGGTCTTCGTTATCTCCTCCGTCGCGGTAACCTCAGCAGTCTCTGAAGGCTGTGCTTTATCTGCAGTATCTTCTGACGCGGAAATACCGGCAGACTCAGTTGTTACTTCCCCCTCCGACGCAGCAAATACGGTGCCCGGAACAAAGGAGAATACCATTGCTGCGGTCAAACCGAATGCCAGAGTTTGCTTCAGATTGAGCATTATATAGTCCTCCATCGATAAATATCGTGTCAATGATACCACATTTTGTCAGATTTTGCAGTTCAGTCATACAATTGTAAAGACGCGGAAACATAAGGGAGCGCCCGCAGCTTTGAACGACAGATGACAACACTGAGATCCGTTCAGTGCATTTTATATTCTTGTCATCTGAGGTGGCCGGATAGACCTGCTTCCGCAAGATTCTACGATTTTTCCGCAAGATTTGCGGAAGAAATGCTGATTCTTGCGGAATCCGCAGGAATTCAGATTTTTTCCGCATTTTCTGCGGAAGAATCACCGTTTTTCTGCGGAAACGCTGACATCGCCCCCGGAAACATCATCCCGCAAATCCAGTGAAGAAACTCAATCGAGTAGGGGGAATTTAATC
>DFIB01000141.1 GCA_002371375.1 Mageeibacillus sp. UBA3708
GTAGCCTGGAAATAGTCACCCTGTGCAGGGAGAATTCCGCCGAGACCCGGGCCTGCTCTTACGATATTTACGACTACTGCGGGAAGCTCAGCACCTGCAATGTAGGAGATTCCTTCCTGTTTGAGGGAGATTCCCGGAGAAGATGAACTTGTCATAACTCTGAAGCCTGCGGAAGCCGCACCGTATACCATGTTAATGGCAGCGACCTCTGATTCAGCCTGAACAAAATTGCCGCCGATCTGAACCATCTTCTTTGCCATGTAGTGCATTACCTCTGTCTGAGGTGTAATAGGATAACCGAAGTAGTTCCTGCATCCTGCCCTGATGGCAGCCTCGGCGATTACCTCGTTACCTTTCATCAAAACTCTTTTCTGTGCCATATATTCCTCCTCTTCACACCATTAACGCTCAACAGTGATAACACAGTCAGGACATGTGGTAGCACACTGTGTGCAGCCGATGCACTGATCCTTGTCAACACATGTTGCAGGGTGATAACCCTTTGAGTTGAGTCGTTCCTTGTCAAGCTGGAGGATATTCTTCGGGCATGCCTCTACGCAGAGTCCGCAGCCCTTGCACAGATCCTCGTTAAACGTAACTTGAGCCATAAAAATACCTCCGATATCTGAATATCCCACCTATTATATATGTGTTTAGCGCGAATAACAATTTATTTTTTATTAATTTCATGACGATATACGCTCGTATAGCTTTCCGAAAGGCATTCTCCCCGGCTTTTGCGCCGTTATGTACGTGTAACAATGTTACAACCGCCTTGACATTACCCTCAAGACCGCTTATCATCATCGTCATGGGCAAAAACGGACTTGTACTTGAAGGCGGCGCACTCCGCGGCCTTTTTACCATGGGAATACTTGATGTCTTTCTTGAGGAAGGCATTGTTTTCGACGGAGCCGCAGGAGTATCGGCCGGTGTTGCTTTCGGCTGTAATTACAAGTCGGAACAAAAGGGCAGAGCCATCAGGTATAACAAGAGATTCAACAAGGAGTGGCGCTTCAAGGGATGGCGTTCCCTGATTACCACCGGTGACCTGTTCGGTGTTGAATTCTGTTATGACAAGATTCCGAATGAGCTCGATGTTTTTGACAGGGAATCATTCAAAAACAACAGAATGGATTTCTGGGCTGTCGTATCAGACTGCGAATCAGGAGAGGCCGTGTATCACAAACTCAGTGACGGCGGAGATGAGGATATGCTCTGGATTAGGGCTTCCGCTTCCATGCCTCTCGCATCAAGACCTGTTGCCATCAACGGACGAAGATATCTTGACGGCGGTCTTGCCGACTCTATCCCTCTTGAATTCATGCAAAAGCAGGGATTTGACAGAAATGTCGTCATCCTCACACAGCCTGCCGACTACGTTAAGCACGCATATCCCAAGGCTGCCGCCGCTGCACTGCGCAAAATACCCAAGGCAGCAGAACTGGTACGTAACAGGCACATCATGTACAATGCCCAGACCGCTTATGTCAAATCCGAAGCAGATAAAGGCAACACACTGATCCTGTGTCCCGCGTCTCCCCTCAATATCAAGCCGCTCGAGCGCGATCCTGAACGGATGCAGCACGTGTACGATGAGGGCCGCATGCTGGCGCTGTTAAGAGCCGATGAGATCAAGGCCTTCCTGGCACAGGCTTAATAAGCAGACATACTAAATCGGCACTGCCGCTTTCCGTTTGCCACAGCCGTTCTGAGATCTGCTGCTTTACAAAATCTTTATCGACACGGCGGTAATCAAATTCGTATTTTCTGAGGAGTATTTCCGTACTGTTCACTCACTGAATTCCAGATTGTTCTCAACGTAATCCGCCATCATCCTGACGTAACCGACTATATCATCGCGTTCCCTGACATCCAGCTCCCCGTCAGACGCGATAACATATTTACCGAGTTCAAGATATATCCCGGTCAGCGTATGAGACAGGCTCATCGCATTCTGCTCATACTGTCTTACCGCATTATCGAGTGCAACACACGCCGTGAGCGAAGGCGGAACATCACCTGCAAAAATACCTGATGATAATCCGTTCTCTTCCACAAAAAACTTAACGGACGCAGGAGTAAAATCATACTCCTCAAAAACATGGTTGATCAGAGCGGTCTCATCATCCGTATATCTTCCGTCAGATGACATCAGATGAAGGCAATACATTATCATATCTGTCTTCGCCTGCTTACCAAGCCGTCCCAGAGATGCTTCCTTACCGACATCATCGAGCATCTCCATGAATTTCCTGATCGTCTCCTTAAGAACACCAAGTTCGATCATCTAATCCCTCCGTCATGGACAGGAGACCTTAACGGTCATTGCGATCCAGTCATTCTTCTCCCGCTCTTCTACGATCTCCATGCCGTTGTCCCGGATGGCATTGCGCACACGGTCTGCTTTTGTATTAATGATGCCCGAGCAGATGAACAAACCGTCTTCTGCCAGCCTGCTCTTCACATCCGGAATTATCGCGGCGATCACATCTGCGATAATATTGGCAATTATTATCTTATATCCATTCTCATAAGTGTCTTTGATCTCGCCCGTATGGCACTTAATGTCACTGCAGCCGTTGATACTGCAGTTATCAATGGCAACGTCGACCGCCAGCTTATCTATATCGATTGCCTCTACATTCCGGGCTCCGAGCTTACGGGCAATGATCGCAAGGATCCCCGATCCCGTACCGAGATCGAGAAGACTGCCTTCGCCGAGTTCGCCGACATACTTGTCAATAAACTCTGCGCACATTGATGTAGTCTCATGCGTTCCCGTCCCGAAAGCGGATCCCGGATCGAGCCTTATAACAACATCATCAGGCCCGAACTCCGTATCCTCCCATGACGGGCATATTATTACCCTGTCAGAGATCCTGAATGACTTATAATCAGCTTTCCAGTTATTGGCCCAATCCTCGTCCTTGACGTACTTGTAACTGAGGAATCCTTCACCCACATCCAGGAATTCCCTGATCTCATCAAGGCGCCTCTTAAGCTCCGCGATCGCTTCATCCACATTCAATGATTTGTCTGTAATGTTGTCGTATATCATACCTATTCCGTCAGGGTCGATATACTCATCACTCTTGGCACCCATCCTTATTAGCCCGTCGTCAAGCTCGGCGAAATAAGCTCTTATCACGACATCCGTCCCCAACGAATCAACATAGCCTTCATCGGCATATGTCAGTGAGTCAGGATCGTCTATGATCCTCTTGATCTCAAAAGGATCACATACGGCAATCCCGTCAGCACCGAGCTGAGCGAGCATCTCACAAATAGCGTCAGATGCTTCTTCTGTAGTCTTAATAAGTATCTCTATCCACTGCATAACAACTCTCCTTCAATATCTATGGCATTATTGTAGCATAATCTGAAGCATCTCTTTACTGATCAACATCATTAATGATCTTGCCTTCTCTTATAAGACTTTTGAAATCCGCATCAGCATACTTCACGGCATCCTTCACAAACTTATCGGGGTACCCAAGGTCTTTAAGAGCCTCTGAATAATCTGACTTCCTGGAATAGAGCACATTCATCAGCATCCAGCCGATCTTGCTCCTGGCTTCAGCTTCGTAGATATCGGAATTATAGTCAAAAGACCTGGTAATCTGACTGGAAGTAAACTTCGCTGACTTAAGCTTGGAGATCACATCGTTAGGATCGGGACAACCCAGCTTCGTATAAAAGTAATGATTAGCATTGCCGGCCTGCTTATCCCAATTGATATTCATACTGTCAACGACCTTCTCCCATTCATCCCTGGAAGGTCTTGTCGGTGATAGAAGATTACTGATAAGCTCTTCCCTGGAGAATCTGCTGCCGTTCAGTTCATTAGTCGATCTGGCATAGGAGATCATTGATTCTTCAGTCAATTCAACCGGGTTAGCCGTCCTGGGTACAGCAGTGACCGTACTCGCCGTCCCGGGTGCGTATGCAGTAGTTGTACTCATTATCGTCTCGAACGTGGATTGGGAATTAGCTGTGGTAGTTGCAGGCGCCCGGTAAGTAGCTGATGATACATTACCTGATGAGGATCTGACTGAACCCGAAGAAACGGGAATGACAGTAGCCGCAGCTGCAAACGCTGTTGTATCCGATCCATTTGACGGTTCGCCTGATTGATCTGCACTGCTTTCAGGAGTCTGATATGGGGCATTCCTGTTGTCACTTCTTGAAGCCGACACATGGATGCTCAGAATCTCAACACCGTCATCATCACTCTCGGTAAAAGTGCCAAGAAGGAACCAGCCGACCAATACGGCCACAGCGGCAGCGGAAGCAAGGATAATGAACGGTACTATCTTCTTCCTGTCCTTAACTTCAGCACCGGACAATGCCCTTCTGAGTTCATCAACCGTCTGGAATCTCTGATCCGGATCCATCCTGGTTGCCTTGGTCACGACCATATCCATCGAATGATCAGTAGCAAAAACACTTCTTATCAACACTCCGAGGGCATAGATATCAGTCCTCGTATCAGACTGCGCGAAACCATACTGTTCCGGTGCAGCAGACCCAACCGTACCGATAAGAATCGTGTCTTTCTGCCCGCCTGCTTTGTAAGTCTTGGCAGCATCATAATCAATGATCCGGACATTGCCTGCTTTATCGATTATTATGTTGTCCGCCTTGATATCACGGTGGATTATCGGAACAGGTGCATTATGAAGGAATTCTATTCCGTCAAGGACCTCACCGATTATGCGGAGCTTCTCTTCCCTGTCCGGACCTTCCTGAGCAAGATATTCTTCAAGAGTCCGTCCCCTGATATAGCTCTCTATGACATAGAATGTACCGTCTTCTTCCCAGCAATCATAGATCTCAGGGATATGCGGATCATGGTGTTCTTTGAGGTAATTGAAGACGTCCTTATCGTAGAATTGCAGTTCCTTACGGATGCAAACTGTATCAAGGATCCGGTTCTTAAGCAACACGTGACCTCTTGTACTATGTTTATGTAATTCTTCGTATCTGTCACTGTAATCCATAATAATAATTTTATCATATCTATGCTATAATTAATATCGGAGTTAAGATATGGCAAAGACATCTGATCTGCTCAGCAAGCTCAATTCAGTACAAGGTTCTCACGAGCTTAACAACTACATCAAGAGCCTTGATAACGACGGTATAAGCCCTACTTTTGCAGGGTATATTTCATATTTGATCCAGACAGGGGAACTGTCAAAGTCTGAAGTCATCAGCAGGAGTCTCATCGAGAGGACATATGGTTATCAGATAATCAACGGAACAAAGAAAGCCGGGAGAGATAAGATCATCGCTTTGTGTATGGCAGCTGATATGGAGCTTGATGAAGTCCAGCGCGGACTTGAGATCGGCAAGGAAGGTATCCTTTATCCGAGAGATCCCCGTGACAGTCTGATAATCTATGCGGTTAATCATCATTATACAGTTCGCAGGCTCAATGATCTCCTGACGGAATACGGTCTTGGCATACTTGAATGATCAGTTCAATTCCGTGAATCCGTTCTTCTCCAGCAAAGCATTTGTATCAACAAGATCCAAGCCGTGATTCACGGCATAGATGATGACCGCATCCCTGTCGTCTCTATAGTAGAGGATGCCTGCTTTCGCGATGACCAGAGCCTTCTGTGTCATTGTAAAGCTCAATCCGGCGGCTATGCACATGATGATTATCTTCTCCCTCCCCGGATTCCTCATTCCTTTAAGGATTTGATAAACATATGTCCGCTCTATCCTGCACTTCCTTACAAAATCGGCTGTTGATATCCCCAGATTATCAAGGCATTCACAAAAAAAATCAGAAAAGCCTTCGTAACTCCTGTCATTACGATCCTCAAGATATAACGACAATTGTTCGTCAATCACTTCCATAACACAACTCCAACGATAAAATCTGCCTTAAAATACCATTCATTTCCTTCCTTTTGGTTGGCTGACGGCACACACTCTATTGTTAGCTTCAAAAGCATTTGTGTAGTAAAATAAACTCATGAAACTACCTGAAATCTCATACGGCAAAACAGAAATATCTGCAGCTGCTGTGATCAGCATCCTGTATGCTTCCGCAGCATATTTCTACCGCTACGGGTTCGAATCATCATTTCTGATCCTTGCAGTTATGTTTGCCGCAAGGACCGTGATGATCTTTGCGGCAGTGTTACGCCTTGTAATTCCCGGGATGCATTTACTCGCTTCCCGTGCCTTCTCAAGCGATCAAAGAAGAACTCTGCCTCTGTGGCGCAATGTACTGTTGTTCGCCCTAATCTGGCTCCCCTTTCTTCTGATCAAGTTCCCGGCTTCGATCCATCCCGATACCTGGCAGGGAATATGGCAGTTCCGTCACGGTGAGATGATCGTACATCAGCCTGTTTTCTTTGTAGTTTTGGTGGGAGAGTTCATGGAACGCTTCTCACCTTCCGCAGGTATCTTTCTCGTAGCTTTACTTGAATACATCTTATACAGTTTTGCATTCGGATATGCCCTTACATACGCAGATTCACTGGGAATTAATAAGAAGATCAGATACATCACCATATTCCTTCTTGGCTTCTCCCCTTTCACTCTGGGATATATAGGGGTTGTCGTCAAAGATGAGTTCTTCGCTGCGGGAATGATCATCTTCGTAGTTACGCTTATGGAATTATCAAGGCAAAAGACTCTGCCGCTGTCTAAGCTCATACTGTTATTCTTCTCGTCAATGATGATATTTCTGTTCAGGCCGAACGGAGCATATATTCTGATTGCAGTTGCCCTGGCCTGCATTATATCCGCCGTGCGGGGTAAATCCGGTGCAAGACCGGCAATACCTGTAATAACGGCGATAATCCTCTGCTATGTCATAAACAGTGCGCTCATCAGCGCCTATAATGTTAAGAGACCGGACAATTACATAAAGGAAGCTCTCTCCGTTCCCTTCCAGCAAACTGCCAGATACGCCGTTGATCACCCTGATGACATAACATCCGAAGAGAAGGATATCATAGACAGGATCATCCCCTATGACATCATGATCTCCGTATATGATCCCAGAATATCCGATCCTGTCAAAGAGAACTATACCGGTAACAATGACCTTCTTCCCGACTACTTCGGCGTATGGTTCAAGCAGTTATGCCGCCATCCCGAGAGCTATATCAATGCTTTCGGCGAACAGAACTATTATCTTCTCAATCCTGCAAGCTCAACGCAGAATATTGCATTCTTTGAAGATACGACTGTATATTATGAACTGGATTACAAGTATGACTGCAAAGGATCATGGATGTATGAACCGATAGTCGATTCTCCGGAATTCCTGACAATTGCCAGAGAAGCTGTGACCGCATATTGTTTTGCTGCTATTAATATTCCGTTTATCTGGATAACATCCAATAACGGTTTATGCGTTCTTCTTTTTGTTCTGTTAAGTCTGTTGTCGCTGAAGAATCCGCAGAAGAGAAGTCTGATCTATTATCTTCCCCTGTGGCTCACTGTCTTCTTCATTCTCGCAGGACCGGTTGTTCAAGGGCAGCCCCGCTACACGCTGCCTATACTCTATCTCATACCGGTCCTGTTATGGGATCATCTGATCGTCATCAGAGACAGCTCCGATTTATGAAAATCCGAATCGAGTAGGGGGAATTTAATCC
>DFIB01000006.1:0-17303 GCA_002371375.1 Mageeibacillus sp. UBA3708
TGCAAATGATGTTGCTATTAGAAATGCTCTAGAGGCAGTTGAACCATCTTGGAATTTTCAACAGTTTGCATACGCTGCAGGTAATACACGTATATTAAGTGGTGATTGTGAAGACTATGCGACTATTAGAGGTACAATGGCATCAAGCCTTTTAGTTGAAGGATATACTTTCGTTAAAAATAATCATGTAGAATTTTTATCTTATAATCCTTCAGAGAAGCGTTTCTATAATGGTACCTTACCAGGTCATCCAAACTATGCGTTAACATTATCTCAGGTATACGCGTTAGGCTATTATGCTTACCGTTAAGGAACTACTAATTTTAATACACCTAGTCGTTTGGCTAGGTGTATTTTTTTGTTGCACTAAACTCCATAATAAGGCATCATATGTTTATCAATTATAAATATCCCTAATCATATGTGCATCTACAAGCAAACCTGATTAATTACAACATCGCTGTACTCGTTCTTCTTTACCCCATTGATGGTTATCATGGTAATATGAACAGCTTTCTTTGTTTTAGTTTCATTCTTAAATGCTGTCATTTTATTAATCAGCTCTTGGTGATATTTCTTATCTATGATAAATTCGTCATCAGAAAACTTCATCTCACAAAGATTTATAACATCATCTCGGCGTTCAATAATAAGGTCAATTTGTGCACCTGGGTTAGATTCTTTGCTTCTCCATGCATATTCATTAGATTCAACACCTGAAATACCAAGCATCTCTTTTATCTTTCCTATATGATTGAGACAGAGTATTTCAAATGCATTACCAGACCATGAATTATATGATGGAGTATTTAATATATTAATCCAGCTGTTAACTTTATTTTTCCTAATATAATGAATACAAAATAGTGTAAATGGGTCAATTATCTGGTAAATATAATTCTGTTTAGAAGTAGTAAAGTTCTGATATTTTCTAATAAAACCACACTGTTCAAGTTCTAACAAAGCAGTGGATATTCCATTACCACTTTTTGAATCAAGATATTTAATTAAATCATTTCTTGTAAGTCCGATGCTTTTGCTACTGAGTGTCTCGATAATCTTCATATGGAGAGTAGCCTTTGAAAACAAAGACTTGAATAACCTGTCATATTCATAATGAAGTTCACCATCTGGATTAAAGATTAATTCATCTACATTCTGATCCAGGCTTAGTCTGTTGTCTAACAGGTTGATATAGTATGGTATTCCACCAAAAATCATGTAGCACATAGCAACCTTGCGTCTACTAAGCTCCATATGATTTAGTTTTAGTAGCTCATCACATTCATCAATAGTAAATGGATGTAAATGAATCTGTTTTGTGATTCTGTTATAGAAGCCACCATGGTCACTAATAATATTATTAATAATCCAAGAGGTTGCAGAACCACAAACAATAAGAAGAAGGTCATCCATTGAAGAGCCAAAGCTATTCCAAAAATAATCAAGAGCACTTTTAAAGTCAGATCTTGCCGTATCCATCCAGGGAAGTTCGTCAAGAAAAACCACACGTTTATTATTTACAGACTCCCGATATACATTCTCGGAATCCAGAAGTTCTCGCAATCGCGAGAACGCTTCAAACCAGTTTTGCGGCAGATTATTATACTTACTGCCGTATGTGATCAGACTCTCATTAAAGGCACGAAGCTGCCCTTTTGTTTTCTCATCAGTCAGACCTGTTGCATAGAAAGAAAACTGCTTATTAAAAAACTCCCTCACAAGGAATGTCTTGCCGACTCTTCGCCTGCCATATACAACGACAAATTCAGGTTTTTTTGAAAAAAGACAATGCATCAGGTTGTCTTTCTCACGTCTTCTGCCAATTATCTTCATAATGCACTTACCTCTGTATAATTCGCCAGAATCCACATTATTTACACTGTTTTGGCGATTTATAGTGTGTAATTGCATTATAAATCGCCATTTTAATATTTTCAATGCTATTTTCTTAGACGGTTCCGGATTTTATGATATGCCAGAGGTAAAACAGATTTATCTTTCTTTGATCATCAATCCTATCCTGTTCTCTGCGACACTGATAACCTCATCAATCTCTTTCTGCCCGGCAAGATATGGTTCCATCTCCTCATCAAGGATCTTCATAACAGTTGTATCAACATCTCTGACATACCGGGCATCGGAGACCTGAGAGATATAGCGGTCAACCACCCCGTTAAGCTTATCTTTGCCGGCATACTGTGTATAGTACTGAACATCAAACTTCTGAGGTTCCCAAAGCAAAAACGCATTAATATCATTCTCCGCTCGTATACGCATTCCCTCCGGGCTCGAAGGATCATAGCCATATTCACATATCCGGTTCTGGATAGCAGGATCCGATAACGATCCAGCAAATCCGAGACATGCATCATATGAACCTGTGCAGGCTGTTATCGCAATTCCTGTTGAGTCTATTATTTCGGGCTTATCACCAAGACGAGACGGGCAGCCGATCACGGAGTATTCGCCAAAGACCTTATCGCCTGAACGGAATAATCCGTCCAGACCGTACCACGAAGAATCTGATAGAGGAATCGTCTCGGTGATATAATTTTCTCTGGGCTCAGGCATATCGCGCACATATCCGGCAAGAGCACGGAAGTCCTCATTATCAAGAGTTATATTGCCGTTATCATCAAAGAATGACTCTGCCGAGAATTTGAAGAGATTGTTGAACACCGCTATCCTGCTTTCTCCCAGCGGATTGATGCCGTAATTTGCTTTCTTTACCAGATCCGCATATTCCTCATACGTTATCCCGGGGGAATCCGGATCGCTCAGAAGGTTCGTTCTTACCATAAGCCCCCTGTATGTCCTGTAATAGTCGATCCTGTACTTCTGACCGGTGTCTCCGGTATCATCCGTCATTTTCCTTAGATACTGATCGTCATTAAGCACTGCATAATCAGAATTCATCAATACCATGTCAGGACCTGTGCCGCCTTTAATATCTTCCATCAGCCGGTAGACAGGCTCATCCCTGTCTTCATAATTCACATACCTGTCCGTCACTTCTATGAAGTATTTGTCATTCTCTCTGTTGTATCTGTTAACTGCAGCAAATATCCTGTTGGAAGATATGTTAAGCCCGGCGAGTTCCAATATCTGCCGTCCCTTATTCGGGTTGGATTCCGCCTTTGTAAGTGTGATCACGACGGGCAGTCCGTTGCCTGCAACATTGCTTTCGTTCTCACAGACAATGCGCACTTTCGTATCATCTGCATAGAGCACATTGTAGTTCTCGCTCAGCCCGTACTCGTTGCTGATGTATGTGTCATTGAACTTAAGTATCTCTTCAATATCATCCGTAGCCGGATTATATCTGACAACTGAAGTGTGGTTCCTTTCGTGTTCATGTTTTACATAATATGTGCCGTGTTGCGGAACGGTACGCCCCTCAGACATATAGTGCATCATTTCCTTCTGATGATACTCAAGAGTATTAAGATCAAGCGAACACAGAAAGAGCACATAGTCATCACCCTTCATTCCTGCGATCTCGAAATAAAGCTTATCCCCGTCCGTCTTCATTCTCTGGATCTGCGTATCGCCTATCGCATCGCCAAGATCCGGCTCGTATTCTGTATATTTGCCGCCATCATCAATAACTATATAATCCTTAGGATCTGACGATACCGACATCACTTTCTTACCTTGCCACATCCACACTTCATCGATCTGTGTATCTGTTCCTGAACCTTGAGGAATACTGATCTTCTCCGGATCATTCAAAGTCCCTTTATCAAAATCAGCCGTGCACAAAAGCTGACCTCTTGACCCGCTTACAGGATCTGTTCCGTACACGAGCACATAGACAATGCCGTCTGATATCGAGACTCTGTTAACCGACATATCTTTATCCGGCACTATCGACCCCAGAAGGTTCCCTTCATAGTCGAATTTGCAAAGTACAGTCCTGTCTGCACAGTAAATATCCGCAATATAATAATCTCCAGTAGCAACATCGATCCGGCTGAGCATCTGCGCATCAGGATACTTTGACAGGTCCGGTATGACTATACTGTCATTCCACCAGATATCGCTGTCCACATACCGGGGTTCCTTGGTGGCGGTTTGAGATGAACTAGAACAAGATACAAAACAGGATGATAACAACGCTGTTATAAGAACTGCGGCAACAACTCTCTTTATCATATGACAAACCTCCATATGCTCCGTTTGCCATATTATAGATAAAACTTGTATCGTGGTTGTATTACCTGATCAGCTCTTTTATCCCCAGCAGCGTATCACATCTCGCGTACAGCATCTTCCCCAGTTCTTCATCCGGCTCGGTAAGATAGAGTTGTAACATGAGAGGAATTTGCAAACTCAGTCGCACTTCGCGGGACAAGTTAAGTGCAATGCTTACAGTGTTGATCCTCGCTCGTGTTCAATGAGTTTGCAAATTCTCTCATCTCTCCTTCATCATAAGCTCGACTCTGTTCGTTGCAATCCTTATCACCTCATCTATGTCTTTCTGACCCGCGATATAAGGCTCCAATTCCTCATCTAATATCTTCAGTACAGTAGCATCGACATCCCTCACATACACCGCATCGGACAGCTGATCCAGATAATACCCGGCCGCCTCCCTCGGCCATTCGCCACTTCTGATAAGGGAACTGCCAGACTCGAACACGTTAAGTTCGTCAACAGCCTTATCAGCCCTTTTGAGCAAGCCTTCGGTACTGACGGGATCCGTGTTGTACTCACATATCCTGCTCTGAACTTCAGGATCAAGAAGCGATCTTGCAAACTCCACGCATACATCAGGTTCACTGCTGCATGACGTTACGCCGATCCCGATCGGAACGATCGCAACAGGCTTATCACCATTGCGCGAAGGATATCCAATCATGGTGTACTTATCGTAACTGTCTCCCCTGGCTGACAGATACCACGGGAAGCCGGTATAATACAGATCCGTAACAGGTGACGCTTCCCCCAAGATAACGTTATCCGGCTCCGGCATGTCACGAACGTATTCCGCAAGCGCACGGAAATCCTCGTTATCAAGATCGATATTGCCCTTCGCATCGAAGAACGAATCTGCAGAAAACTCGAACAGATTGTTAAATACGGTTATCCTGTCCGCACCTAACGGATTAGATCCGTTGTTCTTCTTAACAATATCTATATACCTCTCATAAGTGATCCCGGGGGATGAAGGATCATCGAGAAGGCTCGTTCTGACGATCAGACCTCTGTATGTCCTGCAGTAATCGATCCTGTAGTATGACTCATTATTACCCGTGTATCCGGATAAGTCTCTTAAGTATACGGGATCAGCAAGCGTCGCGTTCGCGGAATCCAGGAGGACCATATCTGGCCCTGTTCCGCCCTTGATGTCCTCCATGAGTGTATAGACCGCGTCTTCTTGATATGCATATCTTCCTGTCACTTCGATATAATACTTATCACTCTCCCTGTTATATTTATTGACTGCCGGAAATAACATGTAAGGCTCCAGGCTGACGCAGCCCAGCTCCAGCACCTCCCTGCCTTTGTTCGGGTTGGATGATGCTTTCGAGAGGGTAATGACGGACGGCAGGCCGTTGCCGACTGCAATGCCGTTGCCGTCGGAATATACTGTGACACGGCTGTCATCTGCATACAGAACATTGTAATTGGGAGACATCCCGAACTCGTTATTGATATACGTATCCGTGAACTTCAATACATCCGAGAACCCGTCTGACGCTGGATCATACTTAACGATCTTTGTTCCGTTCATATAGTCCTCATCATGCGTCACATAATAAGTCACACCGCCTGCCATTATGCTTCCGCCGTCCATGTGATGTTCAAGTTCTCTGGCATGCATCGCGTGAGTATTCAGATCGAACGAGCAGATATAATTCGCATCCGTGTCATTTATGTCCACACCTGCCTCGTAGTAAAGCGTATCTCCGCAGACCTTCATATTATTGATATATGACACCTTCATCCCATCATCAAGGACAGGGTCATACATTGTACCGTCAACTACTATAGAACACTTTGTATCCGAAGAGGCGGAATAAATGATCTTTCCGTTCCATTTGAGCACATCGTTTATGTAATTTTCTGAGCCGAGATCTGAGGGAATATCGATCTTCTCTTCAGGTACGAGAATGCTCTTATCGAAGTCGGCTCTGCAAATGTAGTTGCACATCGAACCTTCCGCCTCATAAGTACCGTAACATGATGCATAGATAACGCCGTCTGAGAGAAAGAGATTGCCGACCGTTTTATCATTATCCGGGACTATCGACCCTGTGAGTATGCCGTCATAATCGAACTTACAGAGAACTATCCGTTCCTTCTCATTCTTGCGGATGAACTCAGCCACATAGTATTCTTCAGTTGCAACGTCAATGCTGCTGAGCATCATGATATCGGGGTATTGCGACAGGTCAGGATCTGTTATCCGGTCGTTCCACCAGTTATCTGAATCAATATATCTCTTTTGCTTGACTTCCGTACCGGTATCTTTCCCCGTGCAGGATGCGAGAACCGTCGCCGACAATGACATGATGAGAATGGAAGAGAGTATCCTCTTTAACATATGGCAGACCTCCCCTTACAGTCTTTGCCATATTTTAATCAAGACTTGTATCGGAGATATATCGTCTATGAAGCAATATCCTTGTCAAGCCTTGACAAGAAATATACTATTCTTGGCAATCTGACAGCCAGTCTTAAGATTAATTAGCTATCAGATCTCTTATCCCCATCAACGTATCGCATCTCGCGTACAGCATCTTCCCAAGCTCTTCATCAGGCTCGGTGAGGTCCGGTACCATTATGACCTTGCACCCCGCCTTATACGCGCTCGTGACGCCGTTGGGAGAATCCTCCACCGCGAAAGCGCATGACGGCTCCACATCGAGTTCCTTACATGTATATGCATATATATCAGGTGCCGGCTTGCCGAACTTCACCATATCAGCGCAGATTACCTTGTCAAAAGAATCTTTGAGACCTATCTGACCCAGATAACCCATCGTCCGCTTATAGTCATTTGCAGTTGCCATGGCAACTGTAATGCCGTTAGCGCGAAGCCATGAGAGTATCTCCAAAGCACCGGGCTTCAATGGTATTCCGTTATCCTTTATGAGTTCTTTGACTATCTTCTTGCGTTCTTCTCTTACGGCATCGTAATCGAAAGTGTCACCGAACCACTCCTTAAACTGCACGGGCGCATAGGGTCTGCCCAGGGACCTCAATTCCAGCGGCATCCACGGTTCCATAACAAAACCAAACCGCCTGCAGGCCTCAGGCCAGGCGGTCTGGTAATACTTCTCGGTATCTGTCAAAGTTCCGTCGAGATCGAAGATAACGGACTTTATATCAGCCTTAACCGTCATGTTCGGTTATTAACGTTGATCGACGGTGCCGGGTTGTTATTCTGTGTTGCCTGTGTTGTATCAGCGGTCTGCTGTCCGGGCTCCGGCACGGGTGTCGGCGTCGTGGGAACAGGTGTGGGTGCCACATAATTCTTGAAGACATGCCTGAAGTAGTCTGTCTCAAGTACCCAGTCACAATAGTGCACCTTATTCTTAACTATCTTCTTGACCGTATCCACATATCCGTCAGGTATCACCGTATCAGGTGTTGCAGGCGTTACCTTGCTTCCCGATGCGTCATATGTACAGATATCAGTCTTCCATGAATATGATGTCGTAAATACGAGAGGCATAGCCTCCGAGAATACATCACGGCCCGGGAAGAGTCTTGAATCCCAGTCAACATCGAACAGGTTGCAGAGTGTAGGCAGGATATCAAGGCTCGATGTGGGAGTGTCGATCTCGATGTGCATATCCTCAAGGCAGGGAGACCAGAGGATGGCTGCGCTGTGATCACGCTGCCATGTTGTCTTAACATCGTATCCGTAGAGATTTGACAGGTTAGGCATCTTGCCGAGACCTGCATCGTCATCAAGACCGTAAGGGAAATGGTCGGCACACATTACGATAACTGTATTGTCGAGCTTGCCCTTTGCTTCGAGCTCGGTGATCAGATATGTCAGAGCATCCTCCAGGTCGAGGTTGCATGCGATGTAGCCCTTGACCAGATCATTGTACTGTGACAATCCCTGAACTCTGTCCCAATGCTTACGGACCATTGCGTTCGAGCTCTTCGGATAGATGCCGTGACCGCTGACGGTCATGTAATATACATTGAACGGTTCCTTGTCGATATAGAGCGGCAGCGTTCCCCGGATCATCTCATCATCTGATTCAGGCCACTGCTTCTTGACATACTGCTCCATACCGTTGCCGTAGCCCATAAAGCCGTTGGAATAACCGAGGTTATTGTGCGTGATATTACGCTTATAGTACTTATAGTCGTTGTTGTGGAAAGCCCATCCGTTATAACCGATACGGTTGAAGATGTTGCCGAGTGTCAGATAATTGTCGTGATCTGACGTATTCTTAACAGAGGAACCTCCGTCCATCGGGAGCATACCGAAAATATTCTGGTACTCACCGCCTGTCGTACCGGCGCTTGCAGGCTGGTAGAAATCCTTGAAATACACACCTTTCGTCATGAGACGGTGAATCGTAGGTGTCAGCTCCTCGGATACCGCCTCCCTGCAGAAAGCCTCAGCAGACAGGAATATCAGGTTCTTGCCCTTGAACAGACCGGTCATCTCATTCTCCATCGTAGGAGTCAGGGAATTAACATATTCATCAAGGTTCTTCGTATGACCTGATGCAGACTCTGCAAGAGCTGCAAAATCAATATTCATCTTGTTGGGGCCATACTCTCTCGGGGTAGGCGTAGGTGAAGCATCGGGAGCCTGCGTGATCGAAGGATCATCTGTGATCACAGGCTTCGTGCTCGTGGGAACAGTGACATTTGTATCGTTCGTGAAGCCTTCGTCACCTCCGCCGAATCCAATCGAATGAAGCGTATCGAGTCTAATCGCAGTCAAAAGACCGAAATTATTAACGGCTGACTCATAGCTGTACTCTTTTGAATATGCATCACGGAGAGAGGGTGCGATGAGGACGACGAGCCTTGCAACAAGGAAAAATACCACGCATACCGCAAGAGCAGCGATCCTCGCCTTATTACGCATATTCTTCGACTTGATGACAGCCGTATCATGCTTCCTTCCGATCCAGACATAGAGTATAAACGGAAGCCACAGGAACAGGATCGCGAGGATTCCGGACACACTGAAGATCATCTTGAATATCTCGTCACCGAATCCGCCTGCAGCATCAGCCGCACCTGCGAAGACAGTCTTCAGGTCGTAGTGAATACCGAATTTCCTCAGGATGAAGTATGCCACACAGAAAGCAACTGCATTGACACCCAACAACGTCGCCGTAATGATCTTATTGACCTTCTCCGATGGAGTGATCGTACAGATAAGGTAAGCCAAACCTCCGAGGCTTATGCAGAACAGTACGGGCATAAGTCTCTGAAGGAATGTTGCATCATTGTGAGTGAGTATGGTAAATACCGCCTCAAAATATATAAGCACGAGCGGCAAAAACAGTGCAAGAGAATACGTCTTGCCGTGTCTGCCCTTGCTCCTGCCGGAAGACTGGGGCTTTCTGTCGGATGTATAGCCGTACATGGCATAATCGGGGTTAGCAGGCCTCACATTCTGCCTGCGCTGTCCGGAAGGCCTTACCTGTCCGCCGTTCCCGCTGTTCTGATACTGTCTCGGATCATTGTACTCGTTATAGTAACTCATTTATGTCTATTCCCTCTGTAACAATAAAAATGTGCATACACGCTCAGCATATATTATAACACTAAGCAAGCCGCATAATATGACAACAACATAACGAAAAAAGGCTTATATCAAATATCCATCCCCTCAAAGCCTGACCAGACAGGCTTGCCGGTATATGTTGCCGGAGTGATCTGCCCCCTCAATACCTTGAGTGCGGGCATTGCAAGCGCCTCCTGCTCCATTTCGCCGGGATAAACGCTTATGGGTGCAATAAAGCCGCAGTGTTCGAGGATCATCTCCCTGACATCGTCAAATCTCATCAGGCCGCCCGTCAGCAGGATCCCGTCAACCTTGCCGCATAGAACGGCACTCATGCTGCCTATCATCTTGCATACCTGGTAGATCATCGTCTTCCATACAAGTGTTGCCTTGGCATCGCCCTTATCTACAAGATCGTGGACTATATCGGCATTTGATGTTCCAAAAAACTGAACGAATCCGCCGGCTCTGGAACACATGAGCCTTACATCATCTATAGAATGGTCTTCAAGATAGTCAAGGAGAGACAGAACAGGAACACTTCCGATCCTCGTGGGAGAGAACGCACCTTCACCGTCTGCACCCATGTTGCCGTCCACCATCCGTCCGTGATCGTGTGCGGATACCGTGATGCCTCCGTCGATATGAGCTACGATGAGGTTCATATCCTCGTACTTTTTGCCGTGAGACTCCGCGTGATACTCTGCAACCGCCTTCTGGTTAAGCACATGCGAATGAGATATGCGGTAGATACCCTTAATGCCTGTAAGGCGCGCATAATCGCAGTATTCGTCAACATTCGTGGGATTGAGGGTATATGCCTCTCTGCCGTATTTGCATGCAAATTTCCAGGCGAGCATAACGCCGAGCTTGGCAGGATGCTCACTGCCTCCCACAGCAGCTTCAGTATCATCGTAGAGTGTCTGATCGATCTTTGTAATGCCGCCGGGCTGCGTATGTGCGCTTCCGCCCCTTCCGACAAAAGCGTCGATGCTCGCCGGATCAATGCCTTCCTCCTTGAGCATATCAAGGATAACACCATACCTGAACGGCATCTGTCCGTTCACATGAGGATACTTCAGCAGTTCCGCCGCCTCGTGGAAGAGACTCTTCTCAAAGACAAGCGTCTCATTATCAAATAAGCTCACCTTGGTCGACGTCGACCCGGGATTAATTACAAGCAACCTGTATATTCTGCTGTTATCAGACATAGTAAAACCTCACGTATTTATTAATGTGAATATTTTATACCGATGTCCCGAAAAAGCAATAGCGGTTATTCTTTGTCTGATCCGGCGTCCTTCATGTCAGAAGCATCGATGATTATAGTATCATTCTTGATCATCTTCTGTGCCTTCCTGACATTGATCCAGTTATAAATGCCCGTAACACCCGAGAATACGATGGCAATGCCGATCGCGACCATGAGTATGCCGGCAAGGAAAGACGGGTTCAGGAGTATCAGAATAGCCATTGCAACGGCAGATATCGACATGATAAGGCCGATCCACCACAGTCCTCCGGAAGCTCTGGCAAAGCCGACTGAATTGACGATCCCGAAAGCACCGTACACAAGGATAAGGAATCCGAACACATAGTTGATAAGACCGTGGAAAGATCCCGGGCTTATTGCCAGCCACAGGCCTAACACGGCAAGGACCACGGACACTCCGAGTCCCACCTTCTCCCACATCTCACGCGTCTTGGACCTGATGAAGATAACTATCTCAGCCACAAAAATGGCGACGAGGCAGATGCCCACGATCCTGGTCATGAGGTCAAGTGCTTTCTCGGCCCAGATTATGAAAGTGACACCCAGCAATATCAGGACGATATCAAGAATCAGCGCCGACTTGCCGCCTGTCTGTACATCTTTCTTCGGTTCCTTTACCTTCTCGGTTATATTACGACGTACCATAACACTCCTCCTGAACATAACTTTTACAAGCGTATTCTATCACAAAACGGGTTCCGTAACATCGGAGTTCTCAGAAGGCGCGGGAGTCTGCGTTGACGGTGCCTGCGTCTCAGTCGACTCTGACGGGGCGGATTCTGACGAAGGTGCCGTCGCCGTCACGGTGGCAGGTGCTGCGGTGGCCGTTGCTGCTGCCGTCGAAGGTGATGCAGCAGACTGATCTGTTACTGACAATGTGGCCGACGCCGTTATGATCCCGTAATAAGGATCTGTAAACGAATATGTAACCTTGTATGTACCGGTCTCTGACAAAGCCTTGTTCGCCGTGACTATGTTGTCCTGTGAATCGCGTACGGTAACCTTGATGGCAGGTGATTCAACCTTCCTGCCGAGTGAATTGACTGCTGATACAAGACTTGCCGGATCTGTCGAAGACCCTTTGACTGCGCTTATCTTTCCGTTGCCGGGAACAGTTATGGCCGGAGTCGTCAGGCTTGTCTTGGACATAAAGCTGAGGTTCATGTCAACGCTTCCGGATACGCCGGGAACTACGCCCTTGAGATAACCGTACTGCCAGATATCGTATCCGTAACCGAATGACGGCAAATTGTCTCCGATCTTGAACGGTTCCGCACCGTCAATAAACCTGTTGTAATACAGAGCAAGCCAAACCTTGTATTTGGATGATACTTCCGATGCGTACGTGCTGCCCAGCACACTCGTCCAGCAGCTCTTGCTCATATAGACCATCGGCTTATAGCCCTGACTCTTGACCGTGTCACAGAAGGTGCAGAGTATGTCGCGCAACTCCTTGCCCTTGACACCCGCATGCCTGTATTCCTGACTGTTGATCTCGAAATCTATCGCCACCGGATATGTAATCGTGTAATCCTTGATGAGGCTGACCACATAGGATGCTTCCTCATATGCCTCTTTGACCGTTGTCGCTGCGGAATAGAAATACACTCCCACATCGAGGCCTGCCGCACGTGCTCCCTTAATATTGGCGTCGAACTGCTTGTCCTTGTAAAGAAGCCCTGAGCCCCAGTACCTTCCGCCGCATTTGATCATTACGAACCTGACTCCGTAATCCTTTACCTTTTGCCAGTTGATGTTCCCGTTCCAGGAAGAGACATCGATCCCTATCACATAATTATTGTTAGAGGTGGCACTGGTAGCGACACCGCTGTTGCCTGATACCGCACTGCTCTCGGCCTGGGCATTGCCCGTGTCCTCCGATGATCCGGAGCTTGCAGCGCCCTCATTGATGTCTTTACGGTCTATGATCCTTACCTGTCCTGCACCGCCGTTGAGCATCCTTGTTACCTGACGGTCGCTGAGGTTCTTGGGGGCCGTGTTCCTGATGACTTCGGCACTTACTTCCTCGTCATCCTCCTCACCGGCACTCTCGAGGGTGTTCAGATTTCCCTTCATTATGACATCAGCTATCATCTGCCTCTCGAGATCTTCCTTACTGAGAGTCACATAAGTCTCTTCTGTCATTCCTTCTGATCTCCCGGACGGAGCCGCTGTCTGTGTAGTCTCTGCGGCAGCGCGGATATTCTCTGTGGAATCACTTACGGTCATCTCCCGCCTGACGTTTATGCTCAATGCCGAGACAGTAAGACAGGAACCTGCCAGGAGCGATGTGCACAGGAGCAAACTTATCCAAGCTGTCCTCTCGGTGAGAACAGTCAGACGGTCAAATGTGTCACCCGCTCTCTTCAGGGATGACCTGACCAAATCCCTCCATTTAGTCTGATCCTGCATACTCTCATAATGGTATCCGCCATATTCAAAGTCAAGCGGTCTGTGTGTCATTCAGAAGTCTTTTGGAATAAGATTTGGAATATTCCCCCGACAGCCGATGCCGGTAATTTGACTTAAATATGCGCGTGAATTACAATTACCGGTATGAATAAACCCAGATTATGGATAGTTATCCCCTGCTACAACGAGCAGGAAGTATTGCCTATAACGGCACCTTTGTTCAGGGACAAGATCCTCGAGCTTGCAGAAAGCGGCAAGATCGCGGATGACAGCCGTGTCCTTTTTGTCAACGACGGATCTTCTGACAAGACATGGTCTATCATAGAAGACCTGGCAAAGCAGGACGAACATTATATCGGCATCTCACAGAGCCGTAACCGCGGCCATCAGAGCACGTTGCTTGCCGGACTCATGGAGGCCCGTGACAAGTGTGACATCACCATCTCCATCGACTGTGACGGCCAGGACGACATCAATGCAATGAATGCCATGGTCGACCACTATCTCGACGGATGCGAGATAGTCTACGGTGTCAGATCGTCAAGGAAGACGGACACATGGTTCAAGAGAACAACTGCACAGGGATTCTACAAAGTGATCAACGGCATGGGGGCGGAAACTGTCTATAACCATGCTGACTACAGACTGGTAAGTTCCAGGGTACTCAATCATTTCGCGGATTTCAAGGAAGTGAATATCTTCCTCAGAGGAATGTTCCCTCTGGTGGGATTCAAGAGCACGTCAGTTGAATATGAGCGCGCGGAACGCATCGCCGGAGAGAGCCACTACCCTCTCCGCAAGATGATCAAACTCGCGATAGAAGGGATCACGAGCCTGTCGACCAAGCCGATATCGGTCATTACGGGATTCGGACTGTTCACTGTATTCCTCGGCATCGTCGGGATCATATGGGCGATTGTAATGGTGTGCATCGGCCAGACTGTCGCAGGCTGGGCATCTCTTGCATGCATAATACTGTTCATGGGCGGCGTTCAGCTCCTCAGCCTCGGGATCATCGGTGAATACATCGGCAAGATCTACCTCGAGACGAAGCAGCGCCCGAGATATATTATCAGCGACAGGACATGGGATAAGAAGGAAGACTGATATGTCGGACAACAGGAACCGCACGACCAATCAGGTCAAGCCGGAGAATACGGCACTCGCCGACGACCTCCGCAAAAGCCTCAAGGGGAAGCCCACAAGATCAGGGTTCAACAGAAGTGTGCAGTATGAGATAAGGTCGTTCCTGTCTGATGTGATCAAGCTGGCGCTTGTGGTAACGCTCTGCATAGGATTTGCTTTCGGCGGGTTCGGCGCAGGAATGCTCCTGGGGTATGCATCATCGACCAAGCCCCTCACAATAGGCGATCTGACATCGACGGGACAGGCATCCCAGACATCATTTGTTTATGATATCGAAGGCAACCAGATTGCCAAGCTCACAGGCAGCGAGAATGTTGACAGGATATATATATCCTACAGCGAACTCAAGAATACGTATATTGATGAGGCCGTAATATCCATCGAGGACGAGAGGTTCTACGACCACTCGGGCATAGACCTGAAGAGGATCGGCGGCGCCATACTGTCGGCTCTTGCGCACGGCGGTCACGCGACATACGGCGGATCGACGATCACGCAGCAGACAGTCAAGCTCATCAGCGGACAGGACCAGCACTCCACTTCGCGTAAGGTTCAGGAATGGTTCTCGGCAATGGAACTTGAGCAGCACCTCTCCAAAGACGAGATAATGGAGCTTTATCTCAACCTGGCGCCCATGGGCAACAACTATGTAGGTGTTCAGGCAGCGGCTCACAATTATTTCGGGAAGGATGCAAAGGATCTCAACATCGCGGAATGTGCACTCCTGGCAGGACTTCCCAAGAGCCCTTCATACTACAATCCGCTCAGAGAATCCGGACGCCGTAACTGCCTCAGGAGAATGAGGATAATCCTCACCAAGATGTACGAGCTCGGCCACATAACCGAAGCACAGTATCAGGAAGCGCTTAACACGGAGATAGTATTCAAGACACACGACACATCATCCGGCGGAGTCGTCAATTCGTACTTCACGGAATATGCCATCTCACAGGTCGTAAGCGACCTTGCCGCAGCAAGAGGAATAACAAAGTCCCTCGCTTCAACTATCGTTTATAACAGAGGCTATCATATCTACACCACGATGGAGCCCAAGGTCCAGCAGGTGCTTGATGAGGCTTTCAAGAACAAAAAGCTGTTCCAGACAAAGCCCAAGCAGCTTGAGGATCTGCCGGAGAAGCCGACCGGCGCCATGGTCGTCATCAACTCCCAGACCGGAGCGATAGCGGCTATGCAGGGCGGTTACGGTGAGAAAACGATGAACCTGTCACTGAACCGTGCCACATCGGCCCGGCGTTCACCCGGCTCCTCGATCAAGCCGCTCATAGACTACGGCCCCGCACTTGAACTGGACATAATCGCCCCCGGCACCATATTCAACGACGAGAAAGTCTACCTCAACCCGTCGACGCCAAATAAGCCGTGGCCTCTTAACTACTCGAGGACCTATGATGGTCCCATTACCATCCGCAAGGCACTTGTAAGCTCCAAAAACACAGTTGCCGTCATGGTATGGAACGAGGTTGGCGGCGAGACTGCCCTCTGGTTCCTGTCTCAGGTAGGCATAAATAAGCTGGATAATAATGATGATTTCATCTATCCGTCACAAGCGATAGGCGGTGTATCAAGAGGCGTTACCCCTCTGGAGATGGCGGCTGCATATAATACTTTCGCTTCGGGCGGAACATATACACAGCCGTATGCATATACGCGCGTACTGGACAGCAATAACGACGTCGTGCTGAACGTGAATCCGGTGACGAGGCGTGTATATTCAGCAGAGACCTGCTTCCTAATGGCTGATATGCTTAAGGGCGTCGTATCGACCGGCACGCCGTCCAACTACGGCGGACAGATCACGAATGCCAAAGGCGGCAAGATCGATACAGCCGGCAAGACAGGTACAACATCGGACAACATCGATAAGTGGTTCTGCGGCTTTACGCCGTACTACGCGGCCTCTGTATGGTACGGATATGATAACCGTCTCCGCCAGACCGAGATACCGTCAAACGACTACAATAATGCCGTAAGGATATGGATGCACTGCATGAAGAAGATACATGAGGATCTCCCCGCGGCGAAGTTCGTCAAGCCGGATACCATCGTAACGGCAGAAGCCTGCTCTTCGGGATATGCGCCCACTGACGCCTGCCGGAATGCGAAGACGGTCAGAAGCGATTACTACGTTGCAGGCAGTACACTGCTGCCTGATCCTGCCGTGGAATGTCCTATCCATGCTCCTTCACCGACACCTACTCCGATTCCACCGCCTCCCCAGGGAGATCAGGGAGAGAACCCGGGCTGATCTTACGGATGATCTGTAACGTGCACCGTCAGGCGCACAACAAACCCCCGCTCACATTAATACTCGTGGGCGGGGGTATAATTATCTCACGTTGAATAGGATAAACGGTATCAGTAGTTCTCCGCATTAACCTCAAAATATGCCTGAGGATGATCACATACAGGGCAGATATCAGGTGCCTTTGTACCGACTACGATATGACCGCAGTTGCGGCACTCCCAGACCTTGACCTCACTCTTGGCAAATACTTCCTGCATCTCGACATTCTTGAGGAGTGCGCGGTATCTCTCCTCGTGGTGCTTCTCGATAGCGCCAACTGCACGGAACTTTGCAGCGAGTTCGGGGAATCCCTCCGCCTCAGCCGTCTTCGCGAAATCCTCGTACATATCTGTCCACTCATAATTCTCGCCATCGGCTGCAGCAGCAAGGTTCTCGGCAGTCGAACCGATGCCGCCCAGCTCCTTGAACCACATCTTGGCGTGCTC
>DFIB01000006.1:17341-19172 GCA_002371375.1 Mageeibacillus sp. UBA3708
TCTTGGCGTGCTCCTTCTCATTGTCAGCCGTCTTCAGGAAGAGAGCTGAGATCTGCTCAAATCCTTCCTTCTTTGCCTTGGATGCAAAATATGTATACTTATTGCGTGCCTGTGACTCGCCGGCGAAAGCAGCCTGAAGATTCTTCTCAGTCTGTGTCCCAGCATACTTGTTGGCAGGCTTAGCCTCTACCTTCTCAAAACAGTTCTTCTGATGACAAACGGGACATTCCTCAGGTGCTGTATCTCCCTCGTGAACATATCCGCAGATCTTACATACATAAGCCATAAAATATACCTCCGATTCTGATTTGCCGGATCTTCTGACCCTATGTGAATACTTTATCATAAATCAGTATTTCTTTGCGACAATTTTGTGTGAATAAAATTAGAGAGGATGCCGTATTAGGCTCGAGACCGGCACCCTCCCTTTACACACTCAATACCCTTATTCGAAAGGCTTTAATTGATAGTTATACCATCGTATCCCACATCCACGTTCTTGCCGTCATCAGTCACGACATGCACGCCGTCAGACGAGACTCTGACCTTTGTGTTGTCGTCGTTGCTGCCGTCATCATTCGTGTCACCGCTGAACCAGGCGCGGATGTTGCTGAACTCAGCCCCAAAGTCTATATCCTTTGCCGCCCGTCCCGCTTCACCGAGAAGCACGCAGGCCGCGATTACCCCGAATATAACAGACAGCGCCAGAGATACGACTGTTGTTATCACAAGTGCTAATGTTGATCTCTTCATTGCTGTGCCTCCTTACAAACCCTTGTCCCAAACCTTGCGGTTCCACTTCACATACATTCCCGTGCCCTTGCAGAAACCCCTGATCAGAAGTATCAGCAGGCATGACAGGAACAGGGCGAAGAAGAATACTGCCACATCCAGCACGATAAGTCCGGGCATGAACAGTGTCGCTGCCGCAGCCTTCATCGCGATCCTCACGATAGCAAATATGATACCCGCATCAAGCGCCACTCCGCCGAGCAGCATGACGAACAGTACAAACCAGACGGGAATTGCAAAGAACAGATTGAAAAGCACTACGAACAACGGCCCGTTGTGACCCTTATCCTCTTCCTGTGCCCCGGCCGGTACCGACCTTCTGAGCACGGCGTTGACCTTGTTATTGTCGCCGCCCAGATATGCTGCAGCCAGCTCTTTAGGGCTTCCCAAACCCCTGGCGATCTCTTCCTCCGACTTGCCGGCCAGAGCACCGCCCTCGAAATGTTCCTCTATCTCCGCAATGATCTCTTTGACGTCGTTGTAGGACATCGTCCCGAGTTCACCGCTCAACGAATCAAGATATTCTCTCTTTGTCATTGTTCTCCTCCTATTATCCCGCTGACCATCGCGGTAAATTCTCTCCATTCATCAATGTCATGCGTCAGCCTCTCACGTCCCTTATCCGTAAGACTGTAATACTTACGTGGCGGGCCGCCGGATGACTCCTTAAGATAAGTGCTTACTTCCCCCGAGCCTGCGAGCTTGCGAAGCAGCGGATAAACTGTACCGTCAGCGATCTGTATTCTGGATGATAACTCCTCGGCAAGATCATATCCGTAACTATCCCCTTTGCTCAAAACAGCGAGTACACACATATCGAGGACGCCTTTTTTGAACTGCGTATTCAATTTGCATCACTCCTCCTTCGTTTTGATTACGACATGAATATAGCACAGTATTGAATAATGTTCAATACTGAATTTAGATTAGAAGTGACGGGGATTCCGGGTTTCCTCGAGTCTTGTAATATATTTCCGCGGAAAATGCGGAAATATTCATGATTCTTGCGAAATCCGCAGGATTCTGAGGGCAACGAGAT
>DFIB01000245.1 GCA_002371375.1 Mageeibacillus sp. UBA3708
GAATTTAACTTTTCACTTCAGTTCAAGTCAACATCAGGCAGAAATGCTCCATACAGTAGGTTGTTTGTGTTATAATACCGAATTATAGTACTGCCACCGGGTAGGGAATGTTATAGCATTCGTTTTCGCATCGTTAGGTCTTAGAAGATGCGGATTCGGGTGCTTTTATTTTTGGAGGTGTTAATGAACAAGAGTCAGGAGGGCAAATACTTCTCACTGTTTGAGATTGTTTTATGGTCTTTCTCTGTTTTTCTTTTGTTATCATCATTTCTCATTTTTGACAGGAGTAATTACTTGTCGCTGACAGCTTCTCTTATAGGAGTAACGTCTATCCTTCTTAGTGCCAAAGGCAATCCTATTGGGCAGCTGTTAATGATCTTATTCAGTTGTATATACGGCTATATATCTTATCGTGTCGCCTACTATGGAGAGATGATAACATATCTTGGAATGACGATGCCAATGGCTGTATTTGCCCTTATCTCGTGGTTAAGGCACTCTTACAAAGGGAAAAGGTCATTAGTTGCCGTTAATCACCTGTCCCGCAAGGAAGTGCTTCTTGTTATTCCTTTATCGGCGGCAGTTACGGTTGTGTTTTTCTTTATACTCAAGTATTTTAATACAGCCAATCTGTATCCCGGCACACTATCAGTTACGACGAGTTTTTTGGCAGTATATCTCACATTCAGAAGAAGTCCCAACTTCTCGTTTGCATATGCTCTGAATGATATTGTTTTAATTATTCTTTGGACACTTCCAAGTATGAGTGACTCAAAGTATATACCGGTACTCGTGTGTTTTACGGCTTTCTTTGTTAATGACATATATGCATTTATCAGCTGGAGAATTATGAGTAAAAACCAGTCAGAATGATTCCGTCATTGTAAGGAAAGGAACAGTGCAGATGGCTTCGTGGAATAAATTGCCGGGGTATTCAGAGAAGATAATAACATCGAATGATATAATAACTACGATAGAGGTAGATGCCTTTATCAGACAAGAGTCTTACTGATAACGGAGGTGCCAAATGCATAAGTGGTATGACGAAGAATATGAATTCACCATTGAAGTAACCGGTTTTTTGCATGGAGATCATACGGAGAGATATTGCCGGAATGGAGAAGAAATAGGTGATACCTACACATGCACATATGGGTGTCCTGTTAATAAGGACGGGTACGGTATTTGCTCAAAAACAATGATGATGCTGTATCCGCTTATGGAAGCGGTCAGAAGTGGAGGTGATCTCGAGAACCTTGGCGGTGACGGCAGATATTCAAAAACAGTTGTATGTCCCGATGGATGCGTTATTTTCAAACTGGCGGCTAAGCCTCTGGGCAATGACAACTTCCATAAGGGTGGATTCTGGGATTACCCGGATGCAACATAATATCAACTGTATGATCAGTAAAAGGAAGGCTCATATATGAACATCAGGGCAGCAGAAGAAAAGGACTTCGATATAGTAAAGAAGATAACCCGGGATACCATAAGAGATATTTATCCCTGTTACTATCCTCAAGGTGCCGTTCTCTTTTTTTTGGATCATCATTCGGATGAGAACATCATGAGAGACATCAGATCCGGGATTGTGTATTTATTAATAAGTGATGAAGGTATCCCTGCGGGTACTGTAACACTGACAGGCAATGAGATCGACAGACTGTTTGTACTGCCTTCTTTCCAGCACAGAGGATATGGAAGGGCACTTATTGACATGGCTGAAGAGAAGATCTCATCAGCATATGATGTTATCATCCTTCACGCATCCCTTCCGGCAAAGAGCATTTACCTTAAGCGCGGATACCGGGAGATTGATTATCTCAAGATAGATACAGGGCATGGAGATTATCTTTGTGCAGATGTTATGGAAAAGAGAAAATCCTGATACGATTATTCTATCACTTGAATCAGTAAAACAAAGAAACGCATGCCGAGAATACTATCAGTAAGTTCAACAGATAAAAACGTGCACATAGGTTACTGCAGTATGGGAAGGATGCTTCTCGAGAAATTCAGTGAAGCAGGCAAAGCAAATTGCAATGAACTGTTCATATCTAACAGGACAATTTCGAAGATAGCAGACGCTCGTAACTTATAACAGTTTGGTAACTGATAATGACAAAGAGGTGTTAAGAGACTTTCAGCCGCACTGATCTGTGAGATGTCCTTATGCAGAGACAGACTGTCTGATTAGTGAGCAAGACTGCTGCGCTGCGGCTCTGCAACCGTTTTCTCCTAAAATAGCATAATCCGGAATGTTTTTTACACTGAATCCTTACCCCCGGTGATTTTGCTGTTCCATGCAGACGATTTGCTATTATAATAATAGTAAAAAGGAGTTTGGGAGGGTCGATGTATTACGCCAGTATAGGGATAATATCCATGATTGTTCTTTCAATCGTTAATTTCGAGGCGCTCAGGAAGGTGAAGGGGCCGCAGGCAAGTAGTGTCCGGACCATGTACCGTTGTTTTCTGCTGTCATTGCTGGCTTATTTCCTCTCAGATTCATTGTGGGGATTATTCTATGATCTGCGTTGGGTGGTCGTCACATACATTGATACCATGCTGAATTTCTCCACGATGGTATTGTCAGTTGTGTTCTGGGTACAGAGCGTTATCCTGTTTACCGGAAGCAAGGGGCGTCTCACGAGAGTGTTCCTGTTTGCCGGGTGGTTCATATTCCTGTTCGAGATGATCATACTGGCCATTAATCTTTTTATTCCGATCGTCTTCGCTTTCAATGAGGCAAATGAATATCAGGCACTGCCGGCGAGGTATATCGCATTGTTCATTCAGATGTCACTGTTCCTGGCATCCGCGACATATGCTTTCTACACATCTGTCCAATCTGTCGGGAGCAGCAGGTTCCACTACATGACGGTCGGCTTCTCGGGCATAATCATGGCAGCGTTTATCGGGTTGCAGATGTTCTTCCCGTTCATGCCTTTCTATGCTCTCGGCTGTCTCTTTGCCACATGCGTTATCCACTCATTCATTTACAGGGAGAAGGACGTCGAGCATGTCCGCGAGATGGAGGCAGCCAACAGCAAAGCATTCACGGACGGGCTCACGGGCGTTAAGAACAAGCTGGCATATATTGAATCATTAAAGGAACTTGAGCTGAGGGCGGACAAACAATCATATGACGGATACGGTGTTGTCGTATTCGATCTGAACGGGCTCAAAGAGGTCAATGATACAATGGGGCACAAGGCCGGTGATGAGTTTATTAAGAGTGCGAGCAGTCTTATCTGCAACTTCTATAAACACAGCCCCGTTTACCGTATCGGGGGAGATGAATTCGTCGTCATCCTCAAAGACAAAGACTTTGAGAACAGGGAGTCTATCAAGGCGCAGTTCGACAGACAGATAGATGAGAACTACAGAAGCGGCAATGTCGTTGTGTCGAGCGGAATGGCAGTTTTTGATTCCGCCATTGATGAGAGCTATACGGAAGTGTTCATACGCGCCGACAGGAAGATGTACGAGCGCAAGATGGATTTGAAGAGCAGAGGCAAAGTCCGCTAAGCTGACTGCCCCGTTGATCGTAGTCCTTATCACCTTCAGGTCTGATCTACCAACTGCGTCTCCGGGGCTTGAGCGGAGCGGGGTGTATCATATCCTTGAATCTCTCCCACCGGGTGTATTCTCCGGTATTCGATATGTACTTCCTAAAATCGAAGCTGGACTTTACTTCTTCGTCGGAATACCGGTGCCTGCCTTCACTCACGGAAGATCTGTCTTCACGGGTAAGATATTTCAGTCTCTCCGATATCCGGTATCTCCTGTCTAAGAAGTCGGGATACGGCGCATGATGAATATCAAAGATATCCTCAATGTCCTTGTCGTAACACTTCTTATCAACGAAACAGACAATGCGCCAGTATGAATCCATCTTGTCACCCGCATACGGAGGCGCTTTCATCATCTCTTCCACATATTCTTCACAGGAAGAATACTTCTCCATTCCTTCAAATCCGTTTGCCCAATTGTATCTCAGACCGTTCGGGCGGCTGCGCATATCAAACGCGGTGTAGTATTCCTTATCATGCAGGATATATGCCCAGTCGAGGATCATGGGGTGCTCCAGTGCCGACCGGATAAAGCCTTCCGTATCGCCGTGTTCACCGTCTTTGATACTTACGAAATAACCACAAACCATACTTACCGGGAACTCCTTATGTACATGATCTTAGCTTCACAAGAGTATTTTATCATAAGTGCATGATTGAGAATGTGTTTATCCTATGTCAGGGCATTGAGCATCACGGATTGTTTGGTATCAACTTGTTAATAGCTCTAAAGGGATTCTTCAATTGATATGGGTAATGACAGATTCAGTTCTCGTCGAGATAAATCAGCATTTTTATTGACAAATCATAAAAAGTATATTGACTCTCACATTATGTGAGGGATTATCATTGTAGTGAGCTCAAGAAAATACATCCATGGAGGAAAAAACAAATGCTTAAAATAGGTGA
>DFIB01000208.1 GCA_002371375.1 Mageeibacillus sp. UBA3708
TTAATCAGGATATCGAGACGATCATAAATAAGTCCGAGGCTGTTAAAAAGGCAAAGAAAGAGAATGGGGATCTGACACCTAAAGAGAAGAAGGAACTGTCCGAAGAAGAGAAGGAATATAAGTCTCTCCGCAAAAAGATCCAGGAGAAACTGATCAAGTTCGCGACGAGAGTTCCCGTGTTTATGTATCTGACTGATTATCGGGAATACAGCTTGAAAGACGTCATCACACAGCTTGAGCCTGAGCTGTTCCGTAAGGTAACAGGCTTGAATGTTAAAGACTTTGAATTGCTGGTGTCCTTGAATGTTTTCAATGAGGCACTGATGAATGATGCTGTTTACAAGTTTAAACGATATGAAGATGCATCGCTCACATACACCGGTATTGACCGCCATGAAGGTGAGAATGTCGGCCTCTTCAGCACTGTCATCTCGAAAGAGGATTATGACAGAATGAGAGGGGTTCTTACCGACTCAATGGCGGTCGGAGATGATTTCTATTCGGGCATGGCGATGCCGGCAAGTTATGTGGTATCCGTTGAGGATGATGATGACCCGGAGGTTGACTATAAAGTTGAGGTAAAGACAAAAAACAGCAATGGTGCAGGACGCGGTCCGATAGTTGCGCCCACATACAGACCTTCCTATACGCCTCCTGTGCCTCAGCGCAAGCCGGTAACTTCCGTTCCAAAGGCAGAAGTCGATGTGTCGGATATCGGTATAGGATCTGTCGTCAGACATAAAGCTTTCGGACCGGGACGGGTAACGGAGATAGGCGGCGGATACATTACAGTGTGTTTTTATGAGTTTGATGACCGTATAAAAGATTTCTCGTTTCCGGGTGCGTTTGCGGACGGGTTCCTGGAGAAAGAAGAATGAGTTATATAACTTTTTTACATCAGGAGGTGAATTAATATGCCGATGGTTCAGGCAAAATGCGAAAATTGTGGAGGGATTCTGGCGGTAGATTCAGATCTGAAGGCCGCTAACTGTCCATTCTGTGGAACAGCCTACATTGTGCAGGATTCGATCAATTACTACAATTCAACGGTAAACATCGATAATTCGTCTATCGCCAATGTCCGGGCCAACGTTGTTAATATCAATGATGAGAGAACATCAGAGGGACGTCTCAAGGCAGCTGATGCCTATATGCAGATAAACAAGTTCGATGAAGCACTAAGGGAATACAAGGAAGTTACCAGGTTAACACCTCACAATCACCGTGGATGGCAGGGGATGATAGAAGCATTTACATGCCGGTTTGGCAGACGGATCAGGACTCGTGATGATATCAGGACACTGGAAGATTACGGCAGGTCAGTGAGAACATTCTCAAGTGATGAGCAGAGCAAGGATATCCTGCAAAAGCTTGCTGATTACATCGAGGCACAAAGAGTACAGAACCGGCAGGAAAAGGCTTATCTTGTTCAGCAGATCGAACAGACTCAGGGCGAGGTTAATGCTTTGAGAGCACGTGAGAAGGAATTGAACAGGCAGTTGAATGCAGTCAATAAATCAGTAGACAGGAAAAGCCAAAAGATAGCTGCCTCAGAGAACAGCCAGAGTGCAAAAGAGGCGACAACCTTCCTTGCTTTGTTCTTCTTCATCTCCGGTCTGATGCTGTTGATGATCAGCGTCATGATCAAGGTATTGCTTTGGTTTGGTATAGTCAGCATAGTACTTTCTATTCTCGTAGTATCATCCGGATTCCGCAAGAAAAGGAATGTAAAGAAACTTGCGCGCCGTGAAGACAACATCAGCAACAAATCTGAAAATCTGAGAAGAGAGCTGATCAAACAGGAAAGCAGGTTGAGCTCACTGAAAAGAACTCTCGAGACATACGAATAACCATTTACCGCTCTTTCGCGCGGCAGCACCCCTTCATTGACTCCCCTAATATGCAGGAGTAAAAAATAATGTGTGTTATTGTAATAACTATATTTCTCGCGGAAACTAAAAACTCATGTCTGTCGATATAGTCACTCAAGCCATTCACTGTCAAGCATTCAGCTGCTTGCGAGTTGCATTCATTCTCTTCCGGGACAAAAAACACCGATTATCTTAAATATGTCATTCTCATTACACAAAAATGTGATATATTTAATAAGATAAAAAATCGGAGGTGATTAATTATGTCCAAGAGAGACGACATCAACAAAATTCTGATTATCGGTTCAGGCCCAATTATCATCGGTCAGGCGTGCGAGTTTGACTACTCGGGCACACAGGCGTGCAAAGCCCTGAGGAAGCTCGGTTATGAGATAGTTCTGGTCAATTCCAATCCGGCTACCATCATGACAGACCCCGGAATTGCCGACAGGACTTATATTGAACCGCTCAATGTTAAGAGACTTACACAGATCATCGATAAGGAGAGGCCGGACGCTTTATTGCCCAATTTGGGTGGACAGTCCGGTCTTAATCTATGTTCAGAGCTCGCCAAGGAGGGCGTTCTGGACAAGTTCAATGTCAAGGTCATCGGCGTTCAGGTTGATGCCATCGAGCGTGGCGAGGACCGTATCGAATTCAAGAATACAATGAACAAGCTCGGCATCGAGATGCCCAGAAGCCACGAGGCTTACTCAGTGGAGGAGGCAGTCAAGATTGCTGAGGAACTGCACTATCCTGTAGTATTAAGACCTGCTTACACCATGGGCGGCGCAGGCGGCGGACTCGTTTACAATGTGGATGAGCTCAAGACAGTTTGTGAGAGAGGCCTTCAGGCAAGCCTTGTAGGTCAGGTCCTCGTAGAGGAATCCATCAGCGGATGGGAGGAGCTCGAGCTTGAGGTCGTAAGAGATGCTAAGAACAATAAGATCACTGTCTGCTTCATCGAGAACATCGACCCTATCGGTGTTCATACGGGTGACTCTTTCTGTTCTGCACCTATGCTTACAATAAGTCAGGATGTACAGGATAAGCTCCAGGAATATTCGTACAAGATCGTTGAGGCTATCGAAGTTATCGGCGGATGCAACTGCCAGTTCGCTCATGATCCCGTATCCGGAAGGATCGTCGTAATCGAGATCAACCCGAGAACATCAAGGTCTTCCGCCCTTGCTTCCAAGGCAACGGGATTCCCGATCGCTTATGTATCATCGCTTCTCGCATGCGGTCTCACACTTGACGAGATCCCCTGCGGTAAGTATGGCACACTTGATAAGTACGTACCTGACGGAGACTATGTCGTTATCAAGTTCGCAAGATGGGCTTTCGAGAAGTTCAAGGGTGCAGAGGACAAGCTCGGCACACAGATGAGAGCCGTCGGCGAGGTTATGAGCATCGGCAAGAC